>NZ_JBWOMN010000050.1:0-8276 GCF_056449545.1 Oceanicella sp.
GCGCCACCTTTGCCCGCAGAACGCGGCGGGCGCAAGACGCGACGGCGGCGACCGCCGCCGCGCCCCGGATTTCAGGGGCTTCGGGCGTCCCGGCTGTCGCGCGCCGCGGCGCCGCGGCGGCGCTCACTCCACCGCCGCCCGCGTCACCGCGTAGCCCGCCGCGCGCAGCTTGCCGATCATGCCCTCGGCGCCGCCCAGATGCAGCGCGCCGACGGCGACGAAGGCGCCGCCCCTGGCGAAATCCGCCGCGGCGGCGTCGATGAAGCGGGCGTTGCGCCGAACCACGACCTCCCGCCAGAATCGGTCGGTGAGCGCGTCCGGGTCCCGCGCCGCGCCCCCCTCGCGCGACGCAAGGCGGCCGAATTCCCAGATCATCATGATGTCCCCGGCCAGATACAGGCGCGTCGCGGTGAAGCGGAAATCCTCCGCCTCGTCAGCCATGGCGAAGCTCATCAGCAGGCTTTCACGGGCCTCGTCGCGGGGCTGGCTCATGAACCCGGCGAGCGAATCCTCCCAATGCTCCAGCCCGCGCAGCGGCGCGCCCCGCGCCGCCGCCATACCCGAGATCACGCTGTCGAGCACCTCGCCCCCGGCCCGCATGGCGGCCAGCGCGCAGGGCGGCTGCGCCGTCAGCACCTGCAGGAACCACGGCTTCAGCCGCGAGCCGCTTTCATAGGGAATGCCGTAGGCGCCCAGCACCCGGCGCGCCAGGGCGGCCTGCTCCTCGGTGAGAAAATCGTCGAGCGTGGCGCCGTCGGTTTCCATGATCAGCCGCGGATCGGCCTGGATCGCGGCGCGCATCTCGGCCTGTTCGTCCGGGGTGATCTCCACATAGATCACCCGCGCGGCGTCGATGGCGGCGCGCACCGCGGCGGGGGGCCGGGCCACCTCGGGCTCGGTGGCGTGAAAGGTGCCGAACAGGTGCGAGACCGCCAGCCCCGGCTTTTCGACCCGCCAGAACCGCCCCCGCCCGTCGGGGCGCGCATCGGCGGCGGCGCGCAGCCGGGCATAGGCGTCGGGCGCCTCCGCGCGCAGCCGCGCCAGCAGATCGACGCCCGCGCATTGCGCCGCCGCGCCCCCCGGCGCCGCGCCCAGCGCCAGCAGGGCCAGGGCCGCGGCGCAGCGGTGGATCCGGCGGATTATGCTGCGTTGCACCATGCAAATTCGTCCTTTTTGATCCATGCGGGCGTCTTGACAGGGACGTGCGCCCGGCTTATCTCGCCAGTGTTAGCACTCACCAAGCACGAGTGCTGACAAACCTCCGGCCCGCCTTCCGGCGCCGCGTTTCCAGCCCCGGCATTCGACGCCGGGCAGGGGGATGGCGGCGCGAAGCCGGTCCGGTTCGCGACATGATTTGGAAACCGCATGTAAGGAGCGACTTCCATGGAATTCAAGCCTCTCCACGATCGGGTGCTCGTGCGCCGCATCGAAAGCGAAGAAAAAACCGCCGGCGGGTTGATCATCCCCGACAGCGCCAAGGAAAAGCCCTCCGAGGGCGAAGTCATGGCCGTCGGCGAGGGCGCCCGCAAGGACAGCGGTGAACTGATCGCCATGGCCGTCTCGAAAGGCGACCGCATCCTGTTCGGCAAATGGTCCGGCACCGAGGTCAAGATCGACGGCGAGGATCTGCTCATCATGAAAGAGAGCGACATCCTCGGCGTGATGTCCTGACCCGTCAGGCCTCCCCTTCCGATCATTCCTGAAATTCACGACAGTTAGGAGCATCCGCACATGGCTGCCAAAGACGTCAAGTTCGACATCGACGCGCGCAACCGCATGCTTGCCGGCGTCGACATCCTCGCCAACGCGGTGAAGGTGACCCTCGGCCCCAAGGGCCGCAACGTGATCCTCGACAAATCCTTCGGCGCCCCGCGCATCACCAAGGACGGCGTCACCGTCGCCAAGGAGATCGAGCTCGAGGACAAGTTCGAGAACATGGGCGCGCAGATGGTTCGCGAAGTCGCGTCGCGCACCAATGACGAAGCGGGCGACGGCACCACCACCGCCACCGTGCTGGCCCAGGCCATCGTCAAGGAAGGCCTGAAATCGGTCGCCGCCGGCATGAACCCGATGGATCTGAAGCGCGGCGTCGATCTGGCCGTGTCCAAGGTCGTCGAGGGCATCAAGAGCATGTCCCGCGAGGTCAAGGATTCGGCCGAGGTCGCGCAGGTCGGCGGCATCTCCGCCAATGGCGAGATGGAGATCGGCCAGCAGATCGCCGACGCCATGCAGAAGGTCGGCAACGAGGGCGTGATCACCGTCGAGGAGAACAAGGGCCTCGAGACCGAGACCGAAGTGGTCGAGGGCATGCAGTTCGACCGCGGCTATCTCTCGCCCTACTTCATCACCAACGCCGACAAGATGATCACCGAGCTGGAGGACGCCTACATCCTCCTGCACGAGAAGAAGCTGTCGTCGCTGCAGGCGATGGTGCCGCTGCTCGAGACCGTGATCCAGTCCGGCAAGCCGCTGCTGATCATCGCCGAGGACGTGGAGGGCGAAGCCCTCGCCACCCTCGTGGTCAACAAGCTGCGCGGCGGCCTGAAGATCGCCGCCGTCAAGGCGCCGGGCTTCGGCGATCGCCGCAAGGCCATGCTGCAGGACATCGCGATCCTGACCGGCGGCCAGGTGATCTCGGAAGATCTGGGCATGAAGCTTGAGAATGTCGGCATCGACATGCTCGGCACCGCCAAGAAGCTGCGCATCACCAAGGACGACACCACCATCGTCGACGGCGCCGGCGACAAGGCCGAGATCGAAGCCCGCGTGGCCCAGATCCGGGCGCAGGCCGAGGAGACCACCTCGGACTACGACCGCGAGAAGCTGCAGGAACGTCTGGCCAAGCTGGCCGGCGGCGTCGCGGTGATCCGCGTCGGCGGCTCCACCGAGGTCGAGGTGAAGGAGCGCAAGGACCGCGTCGACGACGCGCTGAACGCCACCCGCGCCGCGGTGCAGGAAGGCGTCGTCCCCGGCGGCGGCGTTGCGCTGATCCATGCGGGCAAGGCGCTCGTGGGCATGGAAGGGGCCAACCCCGACCAGACCGCCGGCATCTCGATCGTGCGCCGTGCGATCCAGTCGCCGCTGCGCCAGATCGCCGAGAACGCCGGCGTCGACGGCGCCGTGGTCGCGGGCAAGGTGGTCGAGAACGACGACCCGCATTTCGGCTTCGACGCTCAGGCCGAGGTCTATTGCGACATGCTGGACGCCGGCATCATCGACCCCGCCAAGGTGGTGCGCACCGCGCTTGAGGACGCCGCCTCCGTGGCCGGCCTGCTCATCACCACCGAGGCCATGGTCGCCGACCGGCCCGAGCCCAAAGGCGCCGCCGGCGGCGGCGGCATGCCCGACATGGGCGGCATGGGCGGCATGATGTGATCATGCGGCCCGCCCTTCGGGGCGCGCCACGCCGAATCGAAAGGGAGCCGCGCGCGGCTCCCTTTTTTTGTGGGCCTGCATGCCAAACCGGCCTGAGACGCATGGCAGGGCTGCGCTCACCCGCCAATTGCTCGTCCGGCAATTCAAATTGATCCCAGGCAGGATCGAAGCAAATTCGATTGCCATGCATCCAGGAAGCCTGCCTGACAGCCGCGAGCAAAACATCGGGGGCCAGTTCCCCCCGATGTCCGAAAACAAGTCGGTCGGCATGATGCCCGGCGCGACCCTCAGGCCGATATCCCGCAGGCAAGGCGGCGCGCACAGAACGCCCCCTGCAAATGCCGCTTGCCGAACGCGCCAGAGAAGCCCCCAGCCCGAGGGGCCCCTCAGACCTCCTGCGCCAGCGCCTCGGCCTCCGCGCCCACGTGCTCCTCCATGTGGCGGCGCATCTTGCGCAGGGCCTGCACCTCCAGCTGGCGCACGCGTTCCTTGGACAGGCCCAGCCGCGTGCCGAGGCTTTGCAGCGTCTCGGGCTGCTGCTCCACCTTGCGCGCCAGGATGATCATCCGCTCGCGCGCGCTCAGCGCGGTCATGGCGTCGCGGATCCAGCCGCGCGCCGCCCCCAGATCGCGCCGCCGCGCCACCAGGTCTTCGGAGGCCGGGGACTCGTCCTCCAGCGTCTCCATCCATTCGCGCCCTTCGTCGCCGGCCTGGCGCGCGTTGAGCGAGAAATCCGACCCGGCGAGCCGCCCCTCCATCATCTCGACATCGCGCAGCGGCGCGCCCAGATCCTCGGAGATGCGGCGGCGGATCTCGGACCCGGACATGGGCTCGTTCTCCTGCGCCATCTCGCGCTCCACCCGGGCGCGCACCCGGCGCATGTTGAAAAACAGCGATTTCTGCGTCGAGGTCGACCCGGTGCGCACCATCGACCAGTTGCGCATCACGTAATCCTGGATCGAGGCCTTGATCCACCACACCGCGTAGGTGGAAAATCGCACCCCGCGATCGGGATCGAATTTTTCAGCCGCCTTCATCAGCCCGACCCCGGCCTCCTGGGTCAGGTCGTTCATCGGCGCGCCGTAGCGGCGATATTTCGCGGCCATGGAGATCGCCAGCCGCAGATAGGCGGTGATCAGCCGGTGCAGGGCCTTCTCGTCTCGTTCGTCGCGCCAGCGCAGGGCCAGCTCGCGCTCGGTTTGCGCATCGAGCAGCTCGGCCGACATGGCGGAGCGGCTCATCGAAGGGGCCAGGGGCGAATCCAGGGGCATCATGTCCTCGCTTGCTTGCGGCGGCGGGATTTCGGGGCGAACCGCCATCCCGGGCCGGTCGTCTCCCGACTGATATGGGGATTGGAACCGCCCGCGTCATTGGATCGCCATCCCGCCTCGCGGAAACGTAATCGCCGCGTGAGTTCGCCGCCGGGCGGTTTCATCCGCCAACACGTCCTGACCGCCGGCATCACGAAATGGCGTTGGCCCGCCGCCACGGGCGCGGGTAAGGTCGCAACAACCGCAGGATCGCCGGAACAGCGCGCCAGCACGCCAAGGGGGACGCCATGCGCATCGCCATCGGAGACAGAACCTATTCAAGCTGGTCCATGCGCGGACATCTGCTGACGGAGATCGCCGACGCCCCCTGCGCCACCCGCCACGCATTGATGTGGAGCGACGATTTCGAGGCCCTCAAAAGCGAATTCGCCCCCGCCCGCACGGTCCCGGCGCTGCGCATGGACAACGGCGCGCTGGCCTGGGACAGCCTGGCCATCGCCGAGACCCTGAACGACGCCTTCCCCGAGGCCGGATACTGGCCTGCGGACCCGGCGGCCCGCGCCGCGGCGCGCTCCATGGCGGCGGAGATGCATTCCGGCTTCTTCGCGCTGCGCGGCGACTGCCCGATGAACCTGGCGCGCCGTTATCACGGGTTTGCGCCCTCCGACGCGGTGCGCGCCGACATGGCGCGGATGCTTGACCTCTGGCGGCACGCGCGGGATCGCTGGGGCGGGGACGGTCCCTGGCTGTTCGGCGCGAAAATGGCCGCGGTCGATGCGTTCTTCGCCCCGGCGCTGGCGCGGATCGTCACCTATCAGCTGAGCGACGACCCGCTGGCGCTCGCCTATGCCGAGACCCTCTACGCCCTGCCCGCCTTTCGCCGCTGGCGCGCCATGGGCCTCGCCTGCCGCCAGCGCCACGCCGCATACGAGATGGATGATCTCCCGGAGGCCCCGCGCTTCGGCCCCGCGCCGCTGCCCGCGAAAGCGGTGACGGGCGCGACCGCGATCAACGCGCTCTGCCCCTATTCGCAAAAGCCGGTGACCGGGGATTCGCTGGCCGAGATCGACGGGCGCGTGGTGGGGTTCTGCAACAGAGTCTGTCGCGACAAATCCGTGGCCGACGCCGCCGCCTGGCCCGCGCTCATGGACCTTCTCGCCGCCGCCTGACCCCCGCGCCCCGGCCCGCGCGATCCGGATAGACCACCTTTTCCAGATACAGCCCATAGGGCGGCGCCACCGGCCCGCAGGCGGCGCGATCGCGCGCGGCCAGCGCCGCCGCGACCCGCGCGGGCGGCCATTTCCCCGCCCCCACCCGCGCCAGCGTGCCGACAAGGCTGCGCACCTGGTTGTGCAGGAAGGACCGCGCCCGCACTTCAAAGACCACCTCGTCGCCCTGTCGGGAAATCTCAAGCGCGTCCAGCGTCTTCACTGGCGACAGCGCCTGACAGGCGCTGGATCGGAAGGTCGTGAAGTCATGCTTTCCGAGCAGATGCCCCGCCGCCGCGCGCATGGCCTCCACATCCAGCGAAAACCCCAGCCGCCAGGCCAGCCCCGCCTCGATGGCCAGCGGCGCCCGCCGGGTCACCACGCGATACAGATACCGCCGCTCGATCGCATCGAAGCGGGCGTGGAAATCATCGGCCGCCGGTTCGACCGCCAGCACCGCCACCGGCCTCGGGGTCAGATGCCAGTTCAACGCGCTGGCCAGCCGGAACGGGTCCCAGTCCCTGGTCATGTCGCAATGGGCGACCTGCCCGCTGGCATGGACCCCGGCGTCGGTGCGCCCCGCGCCCACGATCCCCGCCGCGTCGGGCTCCAGCTTGCGCAGCGCGCCCTCCACCGCCGCCTGCACCGAGGGCTGGTCCTTCTGGCGCTGCCAGCCGCTGAACGGCGCGCCGTGATATTCGAGCGTCAGCTTGTATCTGGGCATGCCCGGCCCTTGCCGGTTGCGGCAAATAAATGCAACCCCTCTCCCGCAACGCCCCGCGCGCGACTATATCTGCCATTGCGGGGCAGAAAAGGCGGCGATTTGGGCATCAATGACATTGCGGACGACGTGGTCCGGCTTTTCGAAGAGGCCCAGGACGGCGTCGCCGGCCTGTTCGAGCCGACCATACGGCTGGGCGTCACCGGGCTGGCGCGCTCGGGCAAGACCGTGTTCATCACCTCGCTGATCGCCAACCTGTTGAATCGGGGGCGCATGGCCGGGCTCGACGCGGTGGCCGAAAACCGCATCGAGGCCGCCGCCCTGCGCCCGCAGCCCGATCGCGAGGTGCCCCGATTCGATTTCGAATCGCATCTCGGGGCGCTGCTGGGCGCGGCGCCGCACTGGCCCGACTCCACCCGCCAGATCAGCCAGTTGCGCCTGTCCCTGCGCCTGCGCCCCAGCGGCTGGCTGTCGGGGCTTTCCGGGCCGCGGGTGGTGCATCTCGACGTGGTGGACTACCCGGGCGAGTGGCTGCTCGACCTGCCGCTGATGTCCATGAGCTACGATTCCTGGTCCGAAACCGCGCTTGGCGCGGCGCGCGGCCCGGCGCGCGAGGCCCATTCGGGCGCCTGGCTGGCGCAGGTCGCCGCCACCCCGCCCGACGCCCCCTTCGACGAAACCGCAGCCAAGGAGCTGGCCGCCGGCTTCACCGCCTATCTCGGCGCCTGCCGCGACGCGGGCCTGTCGGGGCTGGCGCCGGGGCGCTTCCTGCTGCCCGGCGACCTCGCCGGATCCCCGGCGCTCACCTTCGCGCCGCTGCCGAGGCGCGAGACCCGCTCGCCCCTGCGCGCCGAGATGGCCAAGCGCTACGACGCCTACAAGCGGGCGGTGATAAAGCCGTTCTTCCGGGATCATTTTTCCAGGATCGACCGGCAGGTGGTGCTGGTGGACCTGCTGGCGGCGATCAATGCCGGGCCGCAGGCGGTCGAGGATCTGCGCGCCGCCATGACGCGGATCCTCGAAGCCTTCCGCCCCGGCGAGAATTCATGGCTGGCGCCGCTGCTGGGCCGCAAGGTGGAGCGCATCCTGTTCGCCGCCGCCAAGGCCGACCATATCCACCACGCCCAGCACGCGCGGCTGAGCGCGATCCTCGAAGCCCTGCTGCGCCAATCCGTCGACCACGCCGCCTTCAAGGGCGCGAAAACCCGGGCCATGGCGCTGGCCTCGCTGCGCGCCACCACCGAGCAGGACATCACCCGCGACGGCCAGGTGCTGCATTGCGTGCGCGGCGTGCTGGCGGCCACCGGCAAGCCGGCGGCGCTGCATCCCGGCGACCTGCCCGCCGATCCGCACGCGATTCTGGAACCGGCGCGCTGCGGCGCGCCGGACTGGCTCGGCGACGACTACGCGGTGATGCGCTTCGCCCCGCCGCGCCTGAAGCTCGCCCCCGGCGACGGGCCGCCGCATCTGCGGCTGGACCGCGCGGCGCAATTCCTGCTTGGAGATCGCCTCAGATGATCCGTTTTTCGCATTGCGCCGGCGCCGGGCGGCGATCATGACCGATCCCGCGCCCCCGCCCCGGGACATCCGCAAGGGCCCCGTGCTGATCGACGCCGACGATCCGGCGCTGGCCGGGCCCGCGCCCTCGCCGGCCGAGGCCCCGCCCCCGCCCGACGCCGCGCCGCCCCCGGCCATGGCCCG
>NZ_JBWOMN010000051.1:0-8594 GCF_056449545.1 Oceanicella sp.
GAGGCGCTGGGCAAGGCGCGGGTGTTCCGCCTGGCCGCGCGGCTGTCGGGCGCGGCGGCGCGGGCGCTGGCGCTGGCGGCGGCGCTGGCGGTGCAGGCGTTCGGGTTGGTCTGGTTGCTGGCGAAGGCTTTGGCGCTGCGGCGCCTGTCGCGCCTGGTCTGATTCCCCGGCTTTTCGGGGGCGGCGCGGCGCGGCGCCAAAACAAGCCCAACGCCAAAAAACCGGAAACCGGGGCTGCGCCGGGTTTTCCGGGGCGGCGTTCCGGGATAGGACGAGGCGACGCCGCCATGGACCGATCGCATGACCCTGCCGCCTGCTGACGAAAGCCGCGCATCCGCCGTCGCCCTGACGCTGGACCTGCCCGACGCCGCCGCCGCCGATCGCGTCGGCGCCATGCTGGCGCGCGCGCTGGCGCCCGGCGATGCGGTGCTGCTGAGCGGCGATCTGGGGGCCGGGAAATCGGCGCTGGCGCGCGCCGCCATCGCCGCGCTGCTGGCCGAGGACGGGCGCGCGGAGGACATCCCCTCGCCGAGCTTCACCCTGGTGCAGACCTATGACACGGCGCGGGGCGAGGTCTGGCACGCGGATCTGTATCGGCTGGGCGGGCCGGAGGGCTGCGAGGAGCTTGGGCTCGACGAAGCCTTCGACGTCGCCATCTGCTTTGTCGAATGGCCGGACCGGCTGGGGCCGCTCGCGCCGGCGCGGCGGCTGGAACTGGCGCTGGATTTTCTCGCGCGGGGCGAGGGGCGGTTGCTGCGCGCGACCCCGGTCGGGCCTGGCTGGGGCGCGGTCATGGCGGCGCTGCGCGCGGCGGGCGAGGGGGGCGGCGCGTGATCGGGGTGGCGGGCATGACGCAAGCTGGGGCGCAATTGGCGGCGCAAGCGGGGGCGCAAGCGGCGGCGCAAGCGGGGGCGCGGGCGCAACGCAAGGCGGAATTTCTGGCCCTTGCCGGCTGGGGCGGGGCGGCGCTGACCCCGCTGGCCGGGGATGCGTCGGCGCGCAGTTACGACCGGGTGCGCGACGGCGCGCGGCGCGCGGTGCTGATGGATGCGCCGCCTGCGCGCGGGATCGACACGAAGCCGTTTCTGGCGCTCACCGGGTTCCTGAGGGCGCGCGGTCTCAGCGCCCCGGCGGCGCTGGCCGCCGATCGGGCCGCCGGGCTGGTGTTGCTGGAGGATCTGGGCGACGATCTGTTCGCCACGATCTGCGCGCGCGATCCGGGCGCCGAAACCCGGCTCTACGCCGCGGCCGTCGATCTGCTGGCGGGGCTGCATCGGGATCCGCCTCCCACCGAGGTCGCTGGCCATGCGATCCCGCCCTATGACATGGCGACGCTGCTGCGCGAGGCGGCGCTGATCGTCGAATGGTGGGCGCCTGCGGCGTCGGGGCGCGGCGCGGCGCGGGTCGAGGCGTTCCGCGCCATGGTCGCGCGGGCCATGGCGCCGGTGGCGGCGGCGCGCGGGACGCTGGTGCTGCGCGACTATCACGCGGAGAACCTGATCTGGCTGCCGGGCAGGGCTGAAGGCGCGCGGGTCGGGCTGCTCGACTATCAGGACGCGCTGCGCGGGCATCCGGCCTATGATCTGGCGGGGCTGCTGGAGGATGCGCGCCGCGACGTGTCGCCGGGGCTGCGCGCGGCGATGTTGGCGCGCTACGCGGCGGCGACCGGCGTCGCGCCGACGGAATTCGCCGCCGATTTCGCCCGGCTGGCGGCGCAACGCAATCTGAAGATCGTCGGGCTGTTCACCCGGCTGTGGCTGCAGGACGGCAAACCGCAATATCTGGCGCTGATCCCGCGGGTCTGGGCGCATCTGGCGCGCGATCTGGCGCATCCGGCGCTGGACGAGCTGCGCGGCTTCGTCGCCGCCCATGTCCCGGCGCCGACGCCGGCGGCGCTGGCGCGGGTGCGGGGCGCGCGATCGTGAGCGCGTCGCGGGCGCCCGGCGCGGCGATGATCATGGCCGCCGGGCTGGGCACGCGCATGGGGGCGCTGACCGCTGACTGTCCCAAGCCGCTGCTGAAGGTCGCGGGGCGGGCGCTGATCGATCTGGCGCTGGAGCGCGTGGCGCAGGCGGGCGTGCCCCGGGTCGTGATCAACCTGCATTACCGCGCCGATCAGTTGCGCGCGCATCTGGCGGCGCGCCCGGCCGGGGCGCGGCCCGAGGTGGCGCTGTCCGACGAAACCGCGGCGCTGCTGGAGACCGGCGGCGGCATCGTCCATGCCCGCCCGCTGCTGGGGGCGGGGCCCGTGTTCACGCTGAACGCCGATGCGGTCTGGACCGGCCCGGCGCCGTTGCCGACCCTCGCCGCGGCATGGGATCCGGCGCGCATGGGGGCGCTGCTGCTGCTGACGCGGCGCGAGGCGGCGCTGGCCTATGCGCGGGCGGGGGATTTTTCCATGGATGCGGCGGGGCGGCTGGCGCGGCGCGGCGCGCGGGCTGCGGCGCCGCTGGTCTATACGGGGGCGCAGATCATCGCGCTCGACGCCTTTGACGGCGCGCCGGAGGGGGCGTTCTCCACCAATCTGATCTGGGACCGGCTGCTGGCCGAAGGGCGGCTGTTCGGCGTGGTGCACCAGGGCGGCTGGGTGGATGTGGGCACGCCGGCGGGGCTCGACGCCGCCAGCGCGCTGCTGCGCGAGGGCGGCGGATGACGTTCTTGCAGCCAGCTGTGGATGCGGATTCGGGCATGGATTCGGGCATGGATTCGGGCATGGGTTCTGGGCCGAGGGTGTTCCATTTGCCCCCCGGGGTGGATTTTTCCGTCGAATTCGCCCGCGGCCTGCGCCAGCGGCTGGCGGGCGCCCCGCCCGAGACGCTGGCCCGGCTGCGCATCTTCACCAACGCCCGGCGCACGGCGCGGGCGGTGGAATCGGCGCTGGAATCGGCGGGCGCCACCTATCTGCCGCGCTTCAGTCTGGTGAGCGATCTGGGCGACGCGGCGGCGGGGCTGGGCGTGCCGGCGGGGGTCGATCCCATGCGGCGCCGGCTGGCGCTGATGCGGCTGGTGGAACGGTTCCTGCGCGCCGCCCCCGAATTCGGCGATCCGGCGGCGGCGCCGGCGCTGTCGGCGACGCTGGCGGCGCTGCTCGACGATTTGCAGGGGGCGGGGCTGGAGGCGGGGGCGCTGGCGGGGCTCGACATGGGCGATCACGCGGCGCATTGGCGGCTGACGCAGCGGTTCCTGAGCATCCTCACCGATATCTGGCCGGCGCATCTGGCCGAGGCCGAGGCCGGCGCGCTGGACCCGCAGGCGCGCCGGCGCATGGCGGCGCAGGCGCTGGCGGCCGCGTGGCGCGAGGCCCCGCCGCAAGGGCCGGTGATCGCCATGGGCTCCACCGGCTCGACCCCGGCGACGGCGATTCTGCTGGCGGCGGTGGCGCGGCTGCCCCGGGGCGCGGTGGTGCTGCCGGGGCTGGACGCGGACATGCCGCCCGACTTGTGGACGCGGCTGACCCCGGAGCATCCGCAATTCATGCTCGGCCAGCTATGCGCGACCATGGGGGTCGATCCGGCGGACAGCCGGCCCTGGACCGACGCCCGCCCCGCCAGCCCGGCGCGGCTGCGGCTGCTGAGCCAGGCCCTGCGCCCGGCGCCGGTGACCGACGCGTGGTTTCGCGCCGCGCCGGAACTGGCGCGCGAGGCCGGGGCCGCGACCGGCGACATGGCGCTGATCGAGGCCGACAGCCCGCGCCGCGAGGCCGCCGCCATCGCGCTGGCGCTGGCCGAGGCGGCGCTGGGCGAGGGCACGGCGGCGCTGGTGACCCCGGACCGGATGCTGGCGCGGCGGGTGAGCGCGGAACTGTCGCGCTGGGGGATTCTGCCCGATGACAGCGCCGGGCCGCCATTGAACCTGACGCCGCCCGGGGTGCTGCTGGGCTTGCTGGCGGGCTGCGTCGGGCGACCGCTGGCCGCCCATGCGCTGGCGGCGATCCTGCGTCATCCGCTGGTCGGGGGCGGCGACGCGGCGCGCGGCGCGCATCAGAAAAAGCGCCAGTGGCTGGAGCGCAACGGGTTGCGCGGCGGGCCGGTGGAGGTCGAGTGGGACCGATTGGAAACGGTCTTGCGCGCGGCGGCGGAGAAGCGGAAGAACGCGCCGCCCGAAGGGTTTTTCGACTGGTTCGCCTGGATGCGCGGCGTGCTGGCGCCGCTTGGCGACGGGGCTGGCGGGCTCGGGGCGCTGGTCGCGGCGCATCGCGCGGCGGCGCAGGTCTTGTCGCGCGGCTGGCCGGGGGAGGCCGGCGCGACAGCGGGGCCGGAACAGATCTGGGACAAGGCGGCGGGGCGGGCGGCGCAGGATTTCATCGAGAGTTTCGCCGCCGCGGCGCCGGTCTATGACGCCATCGACGCCGGCGCGCCGGACAACTACGCGGCGCTGTTCGGGGCGCTGATCGCCGGGCTGGAGACCCGGGCCGAGGCGCAGCGCGTGCATGACCGCATCTTCATTCGCGGCACGCTGGAGGCGCGGGCCCAGAGCGCCGATCTGGTGATCCTCGGCGGGCTCAATGACGGGATCTGGCCGCGCCTGCCCCAGCCCGAACCGTGGCTGAACCGGCCCATGCGCGCGGCGCTGGGGCTGGCGGCGCCGGAAGCGCGCATCGGGCTGGCGGCGCATGATTTCCTGCAGGCGGCCGCGGCGCGGCGGGTGATCCTGAGCCGCGCGACCAGGGCCGAGGGCGCGCCGACGGTGGCCTCGCGCTGGCTGATCCGGCTGGTCAACCTGCTGGGCGGGGTCGACGCGGCGGGGGCGGGGGGGCGCTGGACGCGATGCGGGCGCGCGGCGCGGCCTGGCTGCGCGGGGCCGACGCGCTGACGCGCATCGACGCGGAACCGCCCGCGCCGCGCCCGGCGCCCATGCCGCCGCTGGCGGCGCGGCCGCGCAGGCTGTCGGTGACGCGGATCGAGACCCTGATCCGCGACCCCTATGCGATCTACGCGGAAAAGGTGCTGGGCCTGCGCGCGCTCGACCCCATCGGCCGCCAGCCCGACGCGCGCGACAAGGGCACGGCGCTGCACCGGATTTTCGAACGGCTCTGCGTCGAGACCCGCGACTGGCCCGACGCGGCGCTGACCCGCGAGGCCCTGCGCGACAAGCTGCTGGTCATCGCGCGCGCGGAACTGGCGGCGCAGCCGGGTCCGGCGATCCGGCGGCTGTGGCTGAAGCGGCTGGAGCGGGTCGCCGACTGGTTCGCCGCGGCCGAGATCGGGCGCCGCGCCCGGGGGGCGCCGCTGAGCGCCGAGGCCTGGGGGGAGCGCGACTTCGCGGCCCCCGGCGGGACCTTCACCCTGCATGGCCGCGCCGATCGCATCGACCTGCTGCATGACGGGCGGCTCGCGATCTATGATTTCAAGACCGGGGCGCCGCCCTCCGACAAGCAGATCAAGGCGTTCGCCAAGCAGTTGGCGCTGCTCGGGGCCATTGCCGAGGGCGGCGGGTTCGCCGACATCCCCGCCGCGCGCGTCGGCGCGCTGGAATACGTGGCGCTGAGCGGGAGCAAGCCTCATGCCGGGACCATCCGCAAGGTGGCGCTGGAGGAGGGCGCGGTGGCCGGCGCCTGGGCGGATCTGGGCCGGCTGATCGCCGCCTATGACGACCCGACCCAACCCTATCGCGCCCGCATCCGGCCCGCATCCCTGACCTATGCCAGCGATTTCGACCATTTGTCGCGGCTCGGGGAATGGGGCGATTCGGGCGATGAAGATGACGGGGGCGGGTCATGACCGGGACCATGGCGGGCGGCCCCCCCGGGGCGGTGGATGACGCGACGCGGGCGCAGATCCTGGCCTCGGCGCCGGGGGATTCGGTGTGGGTCACGGCCAATGCCGGGTCAGGCAAGACCAAGGTGCTCACCGACCGGGTGGCGCGGCTGCTGCTGGCCGGGGCGGCGCCCGAGAAGATCCTGTGCCTCACCTACACCAAGGCGGCGGCGGCGGAGATGCAGAACCGGCTGTTCGAGATGCTGGGCGCGTGGGCGATGCTGGGGGATGACCGGCTCAGGGCCGAATTGGCCAAGCTGTCCGAGGCCGACGCGCGCTTCGACGCGCCGGCGCTGGACGCGCAAAGCCTCGGCGTTGCGCGGAAACTGTTCGCGCGGGCGCTGGAGACCCCGGGCGGGCTGAAGATCCAGACCATCCACGCGTTCTGCGACGCGCTGCTGCGGCGGTTTCCGCTGGAGGCCGGGGTGTCGCCGGGTTTTGCGGTGCTGGACGACCGCCAGAAGGCGCAGATGATCGAGGCCATCCGCGACCGCATGGCGCTGGCCGCCGAGACCGGCGCGGACATGGCCTTCGACGCCGCCGCCGACCGGCTGGGGGAGGACGGGCTCGACGGGCTGATCGCCGAGACCCTGGCCAAGCGCGCGGCGTTTCCCGCCGACCCGGCGCAGGGCCTGCGCGCGGTGTTCGGCGTGCCCGAGGGGCTGGACCCGGCGGCGATCGAGGCGTCCATGGCCGACGGATTGGACGGCGACGCGCTGGCGGCGCTGGCCGGGGCCGCGGCGATCGGCGGCAAGCGCTCGCAGGGATTCGCCGACAAGCTGCGCGCCGGCGTGGCGGCGCTTGCGGCGGGGCGGCCGTCGGCGGCGCTCGACGCGGTGATCGGCGCGGCGCTGAAGGCGGATGGCGGGCCCTACAAGGCGCCGTGGCTGCTGGGCAAGGCGGTGCTGGCGGCGGCGCCCTGGGCGGCCCCGGCCTATGAGGAGCTGGCGGCGATCGCCGCGCAGATCCGCGACCGGCGCCAGGCGCTGGCCGCCTACGAAAAATCCCGCGATCTGCATGTGTTCGCGCGCGCCCTGCTTGATGCCTACGCCGCCGAAAAGACCCGGCGCGGGGCGCTGGATTTCGAAGATCTGGTGAATGTCGCAGCCGATCTGCTGACCCGCTCGCAGATGGCGGCCTGGGCGCTTTACAAGCTGGACGGCGGCCTCTCGCATCTGCTGATCGACGAGGCGCAGGACACCTCGCCCATGCAATGGACGGTGATTCGCGCCATCGCCGATGAATTCCACGCGGGACTCGGCGCGCAGGGCGCCGAGGAAAGCCCGCGCACGCTGTTCGTGGTCGGGGACGAAAAACAGTCGATCTATTCGTTTCAAGGCGCCGATCCGCGCGAATTCAGCCGCATGCGCGACTATTTCGCGACGCGGCTGGCGGCGGCGGGGCGGGGCTTGCAGGCGGGGCGGCTGGAGCATTCGTTCCGCTCGGCCCCGGCGGTGCTGGGGCTGGTGGACGCGGTGTTCGCGGGCGACGCGGCGCAGGGGCTGAACGCCGACGCCGCGCCGCCGCGCCACGTGGCGTTTCGCGCCGACGCGCCGGGGCTGGTGGAAATCTGGCCGCTGTTTTGCAAGGGCGAGGCGGTCGAACCGCCGCATTGGGCCGACCCGGTTGACGCCCCGGCGCCGGGCGACCCCAAGGCGCGGCTGGCGGTGGCGGTGGCCGAGCATGTGGACGCGCTGCTGAAGGAGGGCGCGCCGATCCCGGACCGCAAAGCGGGCGGCTGGCGGGCGCTGCGCCCCCGCGACGTGCTGATTCTGGTGCAGCGGCGCGACGCCATCGCCCGCGGGATCATCCGCGCGTTGAAGCGGCGCGGCGTCGATGTGGCCGGGGAGGACCGGCTGCTGCTGACCGGGGAACTGGCGGTGAAGGATCTGCTGGCGCTGATCCGGGTGGCGGTGGACGCGGGGGATGATTTGTCGCTGGCGGCGGTGCTGCGCTCGCCGCTGGGGGGGCTTGGCGAGGCGGACCTGTTCGACCTCGCCCATGGCCGCGAGGGCGGCGCGCTGTGGGGGGCGCTGCGCGAATCGGCGGGGCGGTTTCCCGAGGCCGCGGCGCTGATCCGGGACCTGCGCGACCGGGCCGATTTCGACCGCCCCTATGAACTGTTCGAACGCGCGCTGGTGCGCCATGGCGGCCGCGCGAAGCTGCTGGCGCGGCTGGGGGGGGAGGCCGAGGACCCCATCGACGAACTGCTGGCCCAGGCGCTGGCCTATGAGCGGCTGGAGACCCCGAGCCTCACCGGGTTTCTGGCCTGGATGGAGGCCGCCGAGAGCCACCAGATCAAGCGCGAGCAGGGCGGCGGCGCCGACGAGGTGCGGGTGATGACCGTGCACGGCGCCAAGGGGCTGGAGGCGCCCTTCGTGATCCTGCCCGATTGCGGGCCGCGCCGGGCCTCGCGCATGGGGCGGATGATCGCGCGGCTGCCCTGCATGGCGGGCAGCGCGCACTCCGAGATCGCCGCCTGGCCGCCGCCGACGGCGGACGCGCCCGAGATCCTGCGCGCCGCCGCCGAGGCGGTGGATGCGCGCGCCGCGCAGGAGCGCCGCCGCCTGCTGTATGTGGCGCTGACAAGGGCGGAATCGCGGCTGCTGATCTGCGGCGCCGGCGATCCCGAGCGCCTGGACGGGAGCTGGTATGATCTGGTGGAGCAGGGGATGCTGGCGCGCGAGGCGCTGAGCCTCGATCCGCCGGAGATGATCGAGGGAGGCGCCATGCTGCGGCTTGCCGATCGCTGGGGTCCGGAGGCGCTGCGCGCAGATGACGGCGGCGCGCCGCCGGCGGCGGCGGCCCCGTTGCGGGCGCTTGACGCGACGGCGGTCG
>NZ_JBWOMN010000052.1:0-7290 GCF_056449545.1 Oceanicella sp.
TGGGTGACGCCTTCGGCGGGGCGGGGGGTTGGGCGCGGGGGGGCGACGGTCTTTCCGTGTCCGGCTAACTGGTCCGGCGGCGGGGGGGCGGCGCCGCGGTCCGGCGGCGGCCCCGCGGCGCCGGCGCCGGCGCGGGGTCGGGGCGGCGTCGGCGGCGTTGAGCAGCTCCATCGTGGCGCCGGTCACTGCGCCGAGCTTTTCGACGATGTCCGCGGGCGAGGGCCGCGGGCCGGGCGGGCGGGTTTCCAGCGCCGCGCGCATGGCCTTCACATGCGCCGGGGTGGTGCCGCAGCAGCCGCCGATGATGCGGATGCCCAGATCGCGCGCGAGGCAGGCGTAATCGGCCATCAGCGCCTCGGTGCCCGAGTAGCGGATGGCCCCGTCGACGTATTCGGGGATGCCGCAATTGGCCTTGGCGACCAGGATGTCGCCGTCGCGGACGTTGTCTTCGGCGCTGATCAGCCCGATCAGCAGGTCGGGCGCGCCGGTGCCGCAATTGCCGCCCCATGCGGCGGGGGCGTGCGGGCAGACATGGGCGAGTTCGCCGAGCCGCGACGGGGTCACGCCCATCATGGTGCGCCCGTTGGTGTCGAAAGACATGGTGGAGACCGCGGGCAGGCCGACATTCGCGGCGGCCTCGAGCGCGGCGGCGAGTTCTTCCTCCGAGGACATGGTCTCGATCCAGAGGATGTCGGCGCCCCCGGCTTTCAGCCCCTGCATCTGCGCGGCGAAGGCGGCGACGCCATCGGCATGGGACAGCGGGCCGATGGGCTGGAACAGGTCGCCCGTGGGGCCCACGTCGCCGCCGCAGATGATTTCGCGCCCCGATTTCTCGCGCTCGGCGGCGATTTCCTGCGCCAGCAGCGCCGCGGCGGCGCGGTTCACCTCGAACACCTGATCGTCGAGCCCGTGCAGCTTCAGCCGGTTGGCGGTGCCGCCGAAGGAATTGGACAGCACCAGATCGCTGCCGGCCTCGATGAAGTCGCGGTAATGGGCGCGGACCTTTTCGGGCTCGTTGAGGTTCCAGTTCTCGGGCGCGTCGCCATGGGCGAGGCCGCGCGCGAACAGGTTGGTGCCGGTGGCGCCGTCCGCCATCAGCCATTCGCGCTCGGACAGCAGCTTTTGCAGCAGATCGGACATTGGCGCGCCTCCTTGGTGCGAAATCAGGCGCGACACATGCCATGGATTGGCGGGCGGCGCAACGCGCCCGGCGTCATGACATGGGACGGATGCGGCGTTGGGTGCGGCGTTGGCCGATGTCGCGCGGATCGATCTTGCGGGCGCGCGGTTGGGGAACGGCCTGGGACGCGGGGGCAAGGGTCTGCGCGCCGGCGAGTCGCCTCCGACCGCAGGCCGGCGAAGCCGGTCAAGGACGGGGCGAAAACCTCTGGATTGGCGAAGGCGTGGGTGAAGATCGCGTTTCCGAAGCGCCAACCTGCTGCCGAATGCTCAGCCGGAGCCGGTGGCGGGGCGGGCCGCTTCCGTCTGCAGCCAGTCGCGAAAGGCGGTGAGCGGCGGGTGGGCGCCGCGGTCCCGGGGCCAGATCAGCCAATAGGCGCCGGCGCTCTTGCGCGGGCGTCCGCAGGGGATCGTCAGTTCGCCCCGCGCCAGTTCGGTCTCGGACATGAACAGCGGCAACAGCGCCACGCCCAGCCCCGACATCGCCGCGCGCGCCAGGGTGGCGAACTGGTCGAAGGTGACGCCGCCGGGGGCGGGGGGCGGCGCGCCCTCGGCGGCGAGCCACTCCGCCCAGGCGTCGGGGCGGGTCGCCATGTGCAGCAGCGGCGCGCGCGCCAGATCCGCCGGGCCGGCGATGCCGTGGCGGCGCGCCAGCGCCCGGGCGCACATGGGGGCGGTGGTCTCGTGCATGAGAAAGGCGGAGTCGGTTCCGGGCCAGCCGGACGCGCCGAAATGGATCGCCGCGTCGTGGCTCTCGGCGGCGAAATCGAACACCCGCAGACGCGTCGTCAGGTTCAGGGTGATGCCCGGATGCGCCTGCAGGAACCGGGGCAGGCGCGGGGCCAGCCAGCGGGCGCCGAAGGTGGGCAGGATCGCCAGATCGAGCGTGCCGCCATCGGGGTTGACCGCCAGGTTCTGGGACGCCGCGCCGATGATCCGGAGCGCGCGGCTGATTTCGGCGAGATAGGTCTCGCCGGCGCTGGTCAGGCGCACCCGCTGTCGCGCGCGGGTGAACAGCGCCGCGCCGATCTGGGTTTCCAGCGCGCGCACCTGACGGCTGACCGCGCTTTGGGTCAGGGCCAGTTCGCCGGCGGCGGCGGTCATGGAGCCGGTGCGCGCGGTGGCCTCGAAGGCGGCGAGCAGGGCGGTGGCGGGCAGGAATCGGCGCGGATATGACATGGTTCATTCCAATAGCGCATGAACTCCCCGCCTGTCATGGCGCAATATTGGTTGCAATGGCGCACCCGGTTTTGCATTCATTCCCAAACAACATGCGCGGGGGGGCGATCACCCGCATCTCGCGCCGCCACAGGAGACTCGCCATGAACGCCCCGCTCGATCCCGTCAGCGCCCCGTCGCTCGCCAGCTTCAGCTGGGAGGATCCGTTCCTGTTCGCCGACCAGCTTTCCGGCGAGGAGCGCATGCTCGCCGAGTCCGCCCGCGCCTATGCGCAGGAAAAGCTCATGCCGCGGGTCACCGACGCCTATCTCAACGAGACCACCGACCCGGAGATCTTTCGCGAGATGGGCGCGATGGGGCTGCTCGGCGTCACCGTGCCGGAGCAATACGGCGGCCTCGGCGCCAGCTACGTGTCCTACGGGCTGGTGGCGCGCGAGGTCGAGCGCGTTGACAGCGGCTACCGGTCGATGATGTCGGTGCAATCCTCGCTGGTGATGTATCCGATCTACGCCTACGGGTCCGAGGCGCAGCGGGAAAAATACCTGCCGAAGCTTGCGACCGGCGAATGGATCGGCTGCTTCGGGCTGACCGAGCCGGATGCGGGGTCGGACCCGGCGGGGATGAAGACGCGGGCGACGAAGATCGACGGCGGCTACCGGCTTGACGGCGGCAAGATGTGGATCTCCAATTCGCCCATCGCCGACGTGTTCGTGGTCTGGGCCAAGTCCGAAGCCCATGGCGGCAAGATCCGCGGCTTCGTGCTCGACAAGGGCCTCAAGGGGCTGAGCACGCCGAAGATCGGCGGCAAGCTGAGCCTGCGCGCCTCGATCACCGGCGAGATCGTCATGGAGGGCGTGGAGGTCGGCGAAGACGCGCTGCTGCCCGATGTCGAGGGGCTGAAGGGCCCCTTCGGCTGCCTCAACCGGGCGCGCTACGGGATCAGCTGGGGGACCATGGGCGCGGCCGAGGATTGCTGGCTGCGCTCGCGCCGATACGGGCTGGACCGGGTGCAGTTCGGGCGGCCGCTGGCGCAGACCCAGCTGTTCCAGAAAAAACTCGCCGACATGCAGACCGAGATCGCGCTGGGGCTGCAGGCGAGCCTGCGGGTCGGGCGGCTGATGGACGAGGGCCGCGCGGCGCCCGAGATGATCTCGATCATCAAGCGCAACAATTGCGGCAAGGCGCTGGACATCGCCCGCATGGCCCGCGACATGCACGGCGGCAACGGCATTCAGGCCGAATACCACGTGATGCGCCACGCGCAGAATCTGGAGACCGTGAACACCTATGAGGGCGCCCATGACGTGCACGCGCTGATTCTGGGGCGCGCCCAGACCGGCCTGATGGCGTTTTTCTGACATGACCGGGGACAACATGGCGGCGGCGCGCAGCGGTGGGCGGCTTCTGGTCGACTGCCTGATCGCGCAGGGCGTCGACCGGGTGTTCTGCGTCCCCGGCGAAAGCTATCTGGAGGCGCTGGACGCGCTTGGCGACGCCCCGATCGACACCGTGGGCGCGCGGCACGAGGGCGCGGCGGCGATGATGGCCGAGGCCGACGGCAAGCTGACCGGGCGCCCCGGGGTCGCCTTCGTCACGCGCGGACCGGGGGCGACCAACGCCGCCGCGGGCGTGCATGTGGCGATGCAGGACGGCACGCCCATGGTGCTGTTCGTGGGCCAGATCGGGCGCGCCATGCGCGGGCGCGCGGCGTTTCAGGAGGTCGATTACCGCCAGACTTTCGGCGACTTGGCGAAATGGGTGGAGGAAATCGACGACGCCGCCCGCATCCCTGAAATCCTCTCGCACGCCTGGCATGTGGCCATGTCGGGCCGCCCCGGCCCGGTGGTGCTGGCGCTGCCCGAGGACATGCTGCGCGACCGGGTCGCGGCGGCGCCCGGGCCGCGCGTGACGGTGGCCGATCCCGCGCCGGCGCCTGAAACGATGGCCGCATTCGCGCGGCTGATGGCTGCGGCCGAGCGCCCGATCATTCTGGTTGGCGGCAGCCGCTGGGATGCCGACGCCGTCGCTGCATTGCAGGAATTCGCCGAAAACTGGGGCTTGCCGGTCGCCGTCACCTTCCGCCGTCAGGCGCTGTTCGACGGGACGCACCCGAATTACGCCGGCGATCTGGGGCTGGGGGCCAACCCGGCGCTGGTGCGGCGCATCGCCGGGGCCGATCTGGTGCTGATGATCGGCGCGCGCTGTTCCGAAAACCCCAGTCAGGGGTTTACGCTGTTCGACATGCCGGCGCCGCGCCAGACGCTGATCCATGTGCATCCGGGGCCCGAGGAGCTGGGCCGCATCTATGTCCCCGCCCTGCCGGTCAACGCCGCGCCGCGCCTGTTTCTGGAGGCGGCGCTTTCGCTCGACCCGCCGCGGCGCTGGTCCGTCGACGCCGAGAACCGCGCCTATCGCGATTGGTCCGACGCGCCGCCCGAGGATCTCGGCGATCTCACCATGAGCCACGTCATCGCCCATATGCGCGACGCGGCGCCGCGCGATGCGGTGATGACAAACGGCGCCGGCAACTATGCGATCTGGCTGCATCGCTTCCACCGCTGGCGGGCCTTCGGGTCGCAGCTGGCGCCGGTCTCGGGGTCGATGGGCTACGGCCTGCCCGCCGCCATCGCCGCCAAGCTGCGCGCCCCTTCGCGCGAGGCGTTCTGCTTCGCCGGGGACGGCTGTTTTCAGATGACCGGGCTGGAACTGGCGACGGCGGCGCAATGCGGGGCCTCGCCGGTGGTGCTGATCTGCGACAACGCCATGTACGGCACCATCCGCATGCATCAGGAAAACCGGTTTCCCGGACGCGCCCACGCCACCGGATTGAAGAACCCGGATTTCGCGGCCTTGGCGCGGGCCTGCGGGGCCATGGCCGCGACGGTGACGCGCAACGCCGATTTCGCCGCGGCGCTGACGGCCGCGCGCGCCCATGCCAATGCCGGCAGGGGCCCTGCGGCGCTGCACCTGAAGCTTGACCCGCGGGTCATCGCGCCGGGGCGGCGGCTCGACGGGTGAAGCCGGGTTCGCCAATTGTTATGCAATTGCCCGTAGGGGGTTAGGGCCGTTGGCGCAGTCCTTCCCGATTTGCGCATGGCCTGAACAAAAATGAACAGGCATGCTTACAATACGGCCCGATTGCGCTACTCTGCGGCAATCACGGCGGCCCGCGTTGGGCAGGGGCGTCTGAACACTCGTTGGGGACGAGTTGGATGATGGAGGACGACATGCCGGGGGGCAGGTTGGATAATCAGGATCCCGCATCGGATCCGGTTCGCGAAGAACATCTTGATCCCGAAATCTATGACGCGCTGGCGCAATCCATCGGCGCGGACATGATGGACGAGCTGCTGTCCAAGGTCGGCGAGGACCTGGCCCGGCAGCGCAAGGTCATCGCCGACGCCGCCGACGCCGGCGACGAGACCGCGATGCGCGGCGCCACCCATGTGATGATCGCCGTCGCCGGCGCGATCGGGGCCACGCCGCTGCAGCGCCAGGCCGAAAAGATCAACGCGCTGGCCAATGAATCGCGCATGACCGAGATCGCGCCTTTGGCCGATGCGCTCTTGACGGAGACCGGGCAAGTCCTGCAGTTGATCGGGCATCGCTGATTTCGCTTTTCCTGGGGGAATCCTGGCATGGCCGCGCCGGACGCGCCGATACTGCTTGTCGAGGACACGCCGTCCTTGTCCATGGTCTATGAAACCGTCCTGAAGAAGGCCGGTCACGGGGTGCATTGCGCGTTGACGGCCGCCGCGGCGCGGTCCGAGTTCGCGCGCAATCGCAACGACATCATCCTGCTTGATCTGCTGCTGCCCGATGCGGACGGCATCGACCTGCTGCATGACATGATGCAGACCAACCCGCGATCGCGGATCATCGTCATCACCGCCAACGGTTCGATCAACCGCGCCGTCGAGGCGATGCGCGGCGGGGCCTTTGATTTTCTGGTGAAGCCGTTTGACGAGCGGCGGCTGATCTCGGCGGTGGACAACGCCATCGCCTCTCTGTCCAGCGACCCGCCGCGCGCCGAGCCGCCGGCCGCGGCGGGGCGGTTCGAGGGGTTCGTCGGGTCCTCGCCGGCGATGACCGACATCTACTACATGGTGCGCAATATCGGGCGCTCGACCGCCACGGTGTTCGTCACCGGCGAAAGCGGCACCGGCAAGGAGATCTGCGCCCAGGCCATCCACGCCGTGTCCAACCGCGCCAACGGGCCGTTCGTGCCGCTGAACTGCGGCGCGATCCCGCGCGATCTGCTGGAATCCGAGGTGTTCGGGCATCTGAAGGGCTCGTTCACCGGGGCCATCGCCGACAAGATGGGCGCGGCCGCGGCGGCGGATGGCGGCACGCTGTTCATGGACGAGATCTGCGAGATGGGGCTGGGCCTGCAGACCAAGCTGCTGCGGTTCCTGCAGACCTCGATGATCCAGCCGGTGGGCGCGGCGACGCCCCACAAGGTCGATGTGCGCATCGTCTGCGCCACCAACCGCGACCCGGTCGAGGAGGTGCGCGCCGGGCGCTTTCGCGAGGATCTGTTCTACCGCCTGCACGTGGTGCCGATCCATCTGCCGCCACTGCGCGATCGCGGTGACGACGCGCTCGAGATCGCCGAGCGCTTTCTCGCCGATTTCAGCCGCGAGGAGGGCAAGAATTTCCGCCGTCTCAGCGAGGACGTGAAGGCGATCTTCCGCGCCCACGCCTGGCCCGGCAACGTGCGTCAGCTGCAAAACACCCTGCGCAACGTGGTGGTGCTGAACGACGCCGAGGAAGTCACCGAGCAGATGCTGCCCATGGAGCTGTTGGCAAGCCGCGCGCGCGGCGCCCGGACCGGGATCGGCGCCGCCGGGCCGGGCGGCGGTCTGGCGGGCGGTCTGGCGGGCGGTCTGGCGGGCGGTCTGGCGGGCGGTCTGGCGGGGGGCCTGGCGGGGG
>NZ_JBWOMN010000053.1:0-10925 GCF_056449545.1 Oceanicella sp.
TGGGCATCGCGGCGCTCGGCGCCGACCCGACGGCGCGCGGCGGCGCGATCTCGACGCCGCGCGCCGGCGCCGACGCCATCCTGGGCGGCGCGGGCAACGTGTTCGGCACGCTCAACCAGTTCGCCTCGCCGACCCGGCTTGGCGGCCCCCATGGCGGCGGCGGCGCGCGCGCCGTGACCGCCCGTTTCGAGGATTCCGCCTCCGGCATCGGCGCGCGGGCGGTGGTCACTTCGGATCTCGACGGCAATCTGGTCTTCAACGTGACCCTGGATCAGGGCGCCCCGGCGGGGGCCGACCTGCGGGCGATCTATTTCGACGTCAACCTGCCGGGGGGCGACATCGCGCGGCTCTCGGTCGAGGGCGATACGGTCGCCGCCAGCGGCTTTGGCGACGAAAGCGTCATCGAGCTGGGCGAGGGCACGGATGTGAGCGACCTGCTCACCGGGCGCGGCGAAGGCAAGTTCGACGGCGGCGTCGCGCTCAAGGGCGGCGACGCGGGCGCGGCGCGCTTCGTGCTGCGCCCGCCCGAGGGCGCGAAGCTGCATCTCAACATGCTGGACGGCGCGTTCCTGGGGCTGCGGGTCGGCGGGCCTGGCGATGACGGCGTGAGCCTCGGCGCCTATGGCGGGGTGCGCGCCCGCCTGCCCGCCGCGCCCGCCGCCGGATCCGGTCCCGGAACCGCCGACGCCGACGCCGACGCCGGGGCGCTGCTGCCGCTGACGCTGATCAGCAAGGGCGACATGCGGGGCGCGACCTTCCGCATCTCCTACGACGCGGCCAGTCTCAGCATCACCGGCGCCGAACGCGGCCCCGGCCTGCCCGAGCTCGCCGATATCTGGTTCGAACCGGGCGAGACCGGCGATGACGGCCTCGCCAGCGCCACGGTGACGCTGCGCGCCGACGCGCCGGTGGGCGAGGGCCGCTACGACGCGGTGATGCTGCGGGCGCTGGCCCGCGACGGGGCCGCGGGGGCGGCGCGCTTTGACATCGAACTGCTGTCCTGGGAGACCGCGGCCGAACCGGCGCCCGACGCGTTCGCGGTCGATGCCGAACAGGCCGGCGCCGGCGCGCTGCTGGGCTGGGCGGCGCTGGCCCATGCGCAGGCGGGCCGCAAACGCCCCGAGAAGCGGCGCTTCGGGCTGTTCGGACGGCGTCTGGACTGAGCTTTCGGCGATGCCAGACGCCTGCGGGCGTTTGACATCGCCGGGGCGAGGGCCAGAATGCGGCGCATGGATGACAGCTCCCATACCGGCGCCCGCCCGCCGGACGCCGAGGCGCAGACGCGCATGCGGGCTGAAGCGGCGCGGACCGGCGCGCAGCAGGCGCGGCCCCGGATCCCGACGGGCGGCGCGGGCGACGACGTGTTCGCCGATCCCCGCGCCTGGGCGGCGCTGTCCGAAGCCAAGGACGCGGCCGGGTTTCTCGCCGCCTGGCTCGCCCTGCAATGCCGGATGATCGCCGGGGCCACGCAGGCGGCGCTTTTCATCCGCCCCGACGAGGGCGGCTTCGTGCCCGCCGCTGTCTGGCCCGCCCCGGATTTCGACCTGACGCCGATGCAGGAGGCCGCCGAGATCGCCGCGCGAAGCGGCGCCGCGCATCTGCAGCGCGACGGCGAACCCGCCGACGGCGCCCCACCGACGGGCGGCGAAAAGAATGGCGGCGAAAAGAATGGCGACGAGTCCACGGGCGGCGGGACCAGCGCGGCGCGCCCCGGCGCCCTGCTGGCCTTCCCGGTGCTGCGCGAACGCCGCGTGGAGATCGTCGTCACCCTGCGGCTCGACGCCGCCGGCGCGCGCGCCATGCGCGGCGCGTGGCGCCGGCTGCACTGGGGCTCGGGCTGGCTGGCGGCGCATCTCGCCGGGCTGGCGGCGCTGGACGCGCGCACCTTCGTCAGCCGCGCCGAGACCGCGCTGGACCTGCTGGCGCTGTCCAACGAACATGTGCGCCACGACGCCGCCGCCATGGCCATCGTCAACGAATTGCAGACCACGCTCGGGGTCGCCAACGCCGCCATCGGCCTGACCCGGGGCCGCGGCGCCAACGCCCGCATCGAATTGCTGGCCATTTCCCGCGCCGCCTGGTTCCAGCGCCGCGCCAAGCTGATCGGCGAACTGGAAAACGCCATGGGCGAGGCGCTGGATCAGGGCTGCGTCATCGCCTGGCCGCAGCAAGGCGAGGCCGCGGGCAAGCGCATCGCCGTCGCCCATCGCGCCTATGCCCGCGCCGCCGACATGGGCGCGGTGGCAAGCTTCGTGATGATCGACCAGGACGGGCCCTGCGGCGCGCTGGCGCTGGAAAAGCGCGACGATGCGCCATGGTCCCCCGAAGTGCTGGCGCTGGGCGAGACGCTGGCGGCGATGATCGGCCCGGCGCTGATCCTCAAGCGGCGCCAGCGGCGCTGGGTGTCCGGGCGCATCGCCGACTGGATCGGCGATGCGGTGAAGGCGCTGGTCGGCCACCGGAAACCCAGCCTGAAGATCGCCGCCGTGCTGGGGATCGCCGGGCTGGCCTTCATCGCTTTCGTGGACGGGGATTTCCGCGTTTCCGCCGACGCGGTGCTCGAAGGCGCGGTGCAGCGCGCCGCCGCCGCGCCCTTCGACGGGTTCCTGAAACAGGCGCAGGCCCGCGCCGGAGACATCGTCAAGCAGGGCGACACGCTGGCCGAACTCGACGATCGCGACCTGAAGCTGGACCTGCAGCGCTGGAAATCCGAATACGCCCAGCTGCGTCAGCAGCAGCGCGCCGCCATGGCCGGGCTCGACCGATCCGAGGTGGCGCTGCTGGCCGCGCAGATCGAACAGGCGCGCGCGCAGCTCGACCTGGCGCAGGCCAAGCTGGCGCGCACCCGCATCGAGGCGCCCATCGACGGCGTGGTGATCGCCGGGGACCTGTCCCAGAAGCTCGGCTCGCCGGTGTCCATGGGCGACGTGCTGTTCGAAATCGCGCCGCTGCAAGATTATCGCGTGGTCATCCAGGTCAGCGAGGGCGATCTGCGCTACGTCAAGCCCGGCCAGAGCGGCGAATTGCTGCTCGCCGGTCGCGCCGACGCGGCGCTGCCGCTCAGCGTCACCCGCGTCACTTCGGTCGCGGCCGTCGCCGACGGGCGCAACGCCTTCCGGGTCGAGGCCGCGCTTGCCGAGGCCGCCCCGGCGATCCGCCCCGGGATGGAGGGCGTGGCCAAGATCGACGTCGAGCCCCGCCCCTATATCTGGATCTGGACCCGCCCCATGATCGACTGGCTGCGGGTCTTCGTCTGGAAATGGACCCCCTGAGCCATGTCCGAACGGTTTTTCTCCGACGCATGGTACCGGGTGGAAAACCTCCGGGTCTCGCTGCGCAGTCAGGTGCGGGTGCATCGCCACCGCTATCGCGGCATCGCCTGGTATGTGCTCGAGGACCTCGCCAGCGGCAAGAGCCACCGGGTCAGCCTCGCCGCCTATCACCTGGTCGGGCGCATGGACGGCAAGGCGACCGTCGACGAGATCTGGCAGGAAACCGCGCGCATCCTCGGCGACGACGCGCCAAGCCAGGATGACGTGATCCAGCTGCTGGGCCAGCTGCATGGCGGCGACCTGCTGCGCTCCGACGGATCCCCCGACACCATGGAATTGCTGGAACGCCACAAGAAGCAGGCCGGCAAGCTGGCCAAGCAGAACCTCATGAGCCCCATGTCGTTTCGCATCCCGCTCTGGGATCCCAACGCCTTCCTCGATCGCACCATCCCTTTCGTGCGCCCGCTGGTCGGGCCGCTGGGGCTGATCCTGTGGCTGGCGCTGCTGATCCCGGCGGGGATGACGGCGCTGCGCGAATGGGGGCCGCTGACGGAAAATTTCTCCGATCGGGTGCTGAGCGCCGACAACATGCTGATCATGCTTCTGGTCTACCCGGCGGTCAAAGCCCTGCACGAACTGGGCCATGGCTACGTCGCCAAGGCCTATGGCGCCGAGGTGCGGGAAATGGGCGTCATGTTCCTGGTGTTCTTCCCGGTGCCCTATGTGGACGCCTCGGGCTCCAACGCGTTCCGCTCCAAATGGCGGCGCGCGGGGGTGGCGGCGGCGGGGATCATGGTGGAACTGGCCATCGCCTCGGTCGCCATGTTCGCCTGGGAACGGCTCGAACCCGGCTTCCCCCGGGCGCTGGCCTTCAACGCCATGGTGATCTCGGGGTTTTCGACGCTGATGGTCAACGGCAACCCGCTGCTGAAATTCGACGGCTATTACGTGTTCGCGGACCTGATCGAGATGCCCAACCTGGCCGGGCGGGCGACCAGATACTGGGGCCATCTGATGGACCGCTACGCGTTCGGCGCCCATGGCATGCGCGATTTCGCCGCCACCCGGGCCGAGCGGATCATGTTCCTGATCTACGCCCCGGCGGCCTTCGTCTACCGGATCTTTCTCAGCGTCACCATTGCCCTGATGGTGGCGAGCAAGTTCTTCGTGGTCGGGGTCGTCCTGGCGCTGTGGTCGCTGACGCTGAGCCTGGTCAAGCCGGCGGCGAAATCGCTGTGGCACGTGATCTCCAGCCCAAGGCTGCGGCGCGAACGCGGGCGCGCGGTGGGGATCACCTTCGGATTTCTCGGGGCGGCGCTGCTTGGCGCGGGGCTGATCCCGGCGCCGCTGGCCACCAACGCGCAGGGCGTGCTGTGGACGCCCGAAACCGCGATCCTGCGCGCCGGGGCCAACGGCTTCGTGGCCCAGACCCTGGTCGCGGCCCGCACGCGCGTCGCGGCGGGCGATCTGATCGCGGTGCTGGAGGAGCCGGCCTTCGCAGCGCAGCTGCGCGCGCTGCAGGCGCGGGCGGCGGAATTGCGGCTCAAGCACGCGCAGGAACGCGTCGCCGACCCGGTGCTCGCCGCCATCACCGCGCTTGAACTGGAGGACGCGGAGGCCCGCCTCGCCTCGGCGCTGGAAAAATCCGCGAAGCGCCAGGTGCGGGCGCCGGTGGCGGGGCTGTTCGAACCGGCGGCGCCCGAGGGCGACCTGCTGGGGCGCTATCTGCAGGAGGGCGAGATCATCGGCCATGTCCTGCCGGCGCGCGCCGCCACCATCCGCGCCGTGGTCAGCCAGTGGGACATCGACCTGGTGCGCGAGCGCCTTGCAGGGGTGCGGCTGATCCTGCCCGGCGACGTCTGGACCAGTTATCAATCAAAGGTGCTGCGCGAGGTGCCCGCCGGCATATCCACCCTGCCCTCGCCGGCGCTGGCGCTGTCGGCGGGCGGGGACACCGCCACCGACCCGCGCGACCCCGACGGCGTGACCACGCTGGCCCGGGTGTTCCAGATCGAGATCGCCGCCCCGCCCGAGGCGGCGCTGGACGGGTTCGGCGGGCGGGTGCTGGTGAAATTCGAACACCGGCCGGAACCGATCGCGCGCATCGTCTATCGCCGGCTGCGCCAATTGTTCCTGTCGCGCTTTGATGCCTAGCGCGCCGAAATTCTGGGCCGCGGCGGGCGACCCGCTCGCCGTCGCGCCCTATCCCGAACGCGCGGAGTGGAAAACCAACTGGATCGACCGGCGCCTGGCGGCGGCCATCGGCACGCTGGCGTCATGGGCCAGGCCGCGCCGCCTGTCGGATCGACGCTTCACCGACCGGGTGATCGCGCGCTCCCGGCAGCTCGCCGAACGGCCCATGGCCGAGATCCTGGCGCTGACCGAGAAATCCCGCGTGGCGCTGCTGTCGCGCGGCTTTCGCGAGGACCTGATCACCGAGGCCTTCGCGATCGTGCGCGAGGTGTCGCGCCGGGAACTGGGGATGGCGCATCGCCCGGTGCAGATCCATGGCGCGCGGCTGCTGCTGCAGGGCTCGATGCTGGAAATGGCCACCGGCGAGGGCAAGACCCTGACCGCGCTGCTGGCCGCCGCCACCGCCGGGCTGGCCGGGGTGCCGGTGCATGTGGTGACGGTGAACGGCTATCTGGCCGAACGCGACGAACAGGCGAATGCGCCGGTCTATCGCGCGCTGGGGCTGTCCTCGGGCGTGGTGATCAACGGGCAGGAGGACTCCGAGCGCGCCGACATCTACGCCCGCGACATCGTGCATGCGGACAACAAGGAGGTGACCTTCGACTACCTGCGCGACCGGCTCGAAGTCGGGCGCAGGCGGGGACTGGCGCGCGCGCTGACCCATCGGCTGCTGACCACCGGCGCGGCCAGCGGCCAGCCGGCGGGGCTGCTGCTGCGGGGCCTGCATTTCTGCATCATCGACGAGGCCGACAGCGTGCTGATCGACGAGGCCGGCACGCCGCTGATCATCTCCGCCGAACGCCCGGCCCCGCCCGAGGAGATCCAGCGCCTCGAGGATTCGCTGCAGGTGGCCGCGCAATTGCGCGAGAACCTGCATTTCTCGATCCGGCTGGATCACAAGGACCTGCAGCTGAAACCCCAGGGCCAGCGGCGGCTGGCCGATCTGGCCAAGGGGCGGCCCGGGCTGTGGCGCGTGCCCCGCGCGCGCGAGGAAATGGTGCGCCAGGCGCTGTGCGCGCTGCACATGTTCCACCGCGACCGCCATTACATGGTGGTCGAGGACGCGGTGCACATCGTCGACGAATTCACCGGCCGCCCCATGCCGGATCGCAGTTGGGAGGCCGGGCTGCACCAGCTCATCGAGATCAAGGAGGGGCTGGCCCCGACCCCGCGCAAGGCGCCGATCGCGAAAATCACCTTCCAGCGCTATTTCCGCCGCTACCGCCGCCTGTCGGGGATGACCGGCACCGGCATGGAGATCGCCGGCGAGGTCTGGGCCGAATTCGACCTGCGCACCGCGCCGGTGCCGACCCACCGCCCGATCCGGCGCCGCGATCTGGGCGCGGTGGCGTTGGCGCGATCCGACCAGCGCTGGGCGGCGGTGGCGGCGCGGGTGCGCGCGGTGGCCGCCGAGGGCCGCCCGGTGCTGATCGGCGCGCGTTCGGTCGAGGCGTCGGAGGAACTGTCGCGCCGCCTGACGAAGATGGGCCTGCCCCATGACGTGCTGAACGCCCGCAACCACGAGATCGAGGCCGAGATCATCGCCCGCGCCGGCGGCGTCGGGCGCATCACGGTGGCCACCAACATGGCCGGGCGCGGCACCGATATCGGGCTGGAGGACGCGGCCCGCGCCGCCGGCGGGCTGCATGTGATCCTCACCGAATACCACGAAAGCTCGCGCATCGACCGCCAGTTGATCGGGCGCGCCGGGCGGCAGGGGGATCCGGGGTCGTTCGAGGCGATCGTGTCGCTGGAGGACGAATTGTTCGAACGCTTCGCCCCGCGGCTCACCGCGCTGGTCCGGCGCCTGACCGGGGCGCGCGGCGCGCGGCTGGGGCTGGGGGCGTTGCGCCGGGTCAGCCAGTTCAAGGCCGAGCGCGCCGGACGGGTGACGCGGCTGGCCCAATCCAAGGCCGATCTGGATCAGGAACGCCGCATGGCCTTCGCCGGCCAGACCGAATAGCTGTTGGCCGCCGCGCCGCGCCGCACGCTACTGGCCGAAATAGGCGCGGTTCAGCTCCGGGTCCGATTTCAGGTCCTCCACCGTGCCGCTCATGCGCAGATGCCCGGTCTCCAGCACATGCAGGTGGCTGGCCAGCGTCATGGCGAAATTCACGTTCTGCTCGGTGATCAGGATGGTGAGCCCGGTCTCGCGGTTGAGCTTCAGCAGCGCCGCGGCGATTTCGTCGCAGACCTTTGGCGCCAGCCCGATGGTCGGCTCGTCCACCATCAGCAGGCGCGGGCTGGTCATCAGCGCCCGGCCCAGCGACACCATCTGACGCTCGCCGCCGCTGAGCGTGCCGGTCTCCTGATCCATGCGTTCGTCGAGAATCGGGAACAGCCCGTGCACCAGGTCGAGATTGCGCGCGATGTCGTCGCGCGCGGTGTAGGCGCCGACGATGAGATTGTCGCGCACGCTCATGAACGGGAACAGATGCGCGCGCTCGGGCGCGTAGCCGACGCCGAGCGTCACCACCTCGGCCGCCGAACGCTTGTTGAGCACCTTGTCGTCGAGGCTGATCAGCCCGGTGGTGCGGGTCATGCCCATGACCGAATCCAGCAGCGTGGATTTCCCGGCGCCGTTCGAGCCGATCACCCCGACGATCTCGCCCTCGTCGACCGTGAACGACACGTCGTGCAGCGATTGCGCCATGCCGTAGAAGGCGTTGAGGCGGTCGATTTCAAGCAATGCCATGGCGCGGCCCCCTCAATGTCCCAGATAGGCCGCGCGGACGGCGTCGTTGTTCATCACATCCGCATAGGCGCCCTCGGCGATCACCGACCCCACGGTCATCGCCACCGCGCGGTCCACCAGCGGTTCCAGCGAGCGCAGGTCATGGCTGACGATGACGAAGGTCATGCCCTCCTGCCGCTTTTCCGCCAGCAACCCGGAGATCTGCGCGATCTCGCCCACCGTGAGCCCGGCGAACACCTCGTCGAGCAGCATGATCGACGGGCCGGTGGCCAGCGTGCGCGCCAGTTCCAGCTTGCGCAGGTCGCCCATGGACAGTTCCGACGGGTGGCGATGGAAATCCTCGTCCGGCAGCCCGACGCTGCGCGACAGGGCCAGCGCCTCGGCCGGATCTGCGCGGGTGGTGAGCATGCCCCAGACGCTGTCGGGCATCAGCCCCACCTCGATGTTCTCGCCCACATCCATGTCGGCGAAGGGGCGGGGCACCTGATAGGTGCGCGAGATGCCGCGTTTGATGCGTTCATGGGTGGGCAGGCGGCTGATGTCTTCGCCGCGCAGGCGGATGGCGCCGGAATTGGCCCGGTGCTCGCCCATGATCAGGCTGAATATGGTGGTCTTGCCGGCGCCGTTGGGGCCGATGAGGCCGAGGGATTCGCCCTCCTCCACATGCAGCGACAGGTCGTTGGTGGCGATGAGCCCGCCGAAGCGCTTGACCAGGCGCTCCAGTTCCAGGATCCGGGTCATGATCCCGCCCCCCCGCGCGCCTTCAGCTTTTCGACCCCGATGCGGATGATCTCGTAGAACCCCTTTGGCTGATACATGTAGAGCGCCAGCGCGATGCCGCCATAGATGAAATAACGTTCGGCGCCGGGCAGCACCGGGCGCAGGGATTCCAGCAGGAACGTAAGGAAGAACGCCCCGATCATCGGCCCGATGATGGTGGAGGATCCGCCGATCAGCGCCGCGACGATGATGGTGAACAGGAAGTTGATGTCAAACAGCCCGCGCGGCGCGATCGAACCGAGATAATGCACGTAGAACGCCCCGCCGATGCCCGCGACGCAGGCCCCGACCATGAAGGCGAACAGCTTCAGCGCGGTGGTGTTGAGACCGCTGCCGCGCACCGATTCCTCGTTCATGCCGATGGCGTTGAGCGCCGTGCCGATCCGGGTCTTCAGCATGGCCCACAGCGCCACGGCGATGACGAACATCAGCCCCGCGGACAGGTAGTAGTTGTTGACCGCGCCGCGGGTCAGGGTCTGCACCCCGGACATGCCCCGGGTGCCGCCGGTGAGATCCGGGCGGATCACCTGCACCAGCTGATACATCAGTTCCATGAAGGCCAGCGTGACCAGCGCGAAATAGGTGCCCTTGATGCGCAGCGCCGGCAGGAAGAACAGCGTGCCGCCGACCATCGTCGCCAGCACCGCCAGCGGGATCGAATACTGCACCGGCACGCCGAAGCGATAGGACAGGATCGCCGTGGTGTAGGCGCCGATGCCGATCAGGAACGGGTGCCCGAAGCTGATATAGCCGGTGCGCCCGGACAGCACGTCCCAGCTCATCGCGAAGATGGCGAGGTAGTTGGCCATGATCACCGTGCGCAGCGTGCCCTTGGACACCAGCTGCGGCAGCAGCAGCATGCCGCCGAGAAACAGCGCCCAGAGCAGGATCTCGCGCCCGGAGATCAGCGGCGCCCGGCGCCCGACGACATGTTCGGCGTCGGCAAGTCCGACGACGGGTTCGGCGTCGGCAAGTCCGACGACGGGTTCGGCGTCGGGGCGCGCGGGGGGCGGGGTCGGGGTGTCGGCGCTCATGTCAAAGCTCCTCCCGCCCGAACAGGCCCTTGGGGGTCACCACCAGCACGACGATGATCAGCAGCATGGTGAACACGCCGCGCAGTTCGGCGGCGATCAGCGTGGTGGTGATGATCTCCATGAAGCCGATGATGTGGGCGACGATCAGCGTGCCGACGATCGACCCGATGCCGCCGACGATCACCACCGCCACGGCGATGATCAGCGGCGCCACCCACATCGACGGGTTGAGCTGGGTGTAGCTGGCGAAGAACACCCCGGCGACCGCGCCCAGCGCGCCCGAGATCGCCCAGGTGATCATGTTGATCCGCCCCGGATTGATGCCCGAGATCGCCGCCCCCTTCATGTCCATGGACACCGCCATCATCGCCCGGCCCATATGGGTCTTGCGCACGAACAGGAACAGCCCCAGCAGGATCGCCCAGCTTGCCAGCGTCGCGGTGAGGATGTTGAAGGTCACCGTCGCGCCGCCGACGCGCCAGACCCCGGACACGATCGGCTGCAGGATCTTGGAGCTGTCGTCGAACACCAGCACCACCCCCGCCTGCAGCACCACGGCGAGGATCAGCGTCGAGATCTCCACCGCCACCGCGTCGCCTTTCAGCGGCTTGACGATGAACAGGTATTTCAGCACCCCGGCCAGCGCCCCGACGGCGACCGCGAAGACGATGCCGGCGAGCTTGGGATAGCCCATCACCTGCACCAGCCAGAAATAGGCGTAGCCGCCCAGCATCAGATAGGCGCCGTAGGCGAGGTTCATCACCCGCCCGACGCTGAAGATCAGCGTGAATCCGATGGCGATGAGCGCGTAGAGCCCGCTCAGCAGCAGACCCTGGATAAGGATTTGGGTCATCGATTGGTTTTCCCGTCTGTGGGGGTGGGCGGCGTCCGCAAGGCGGCGCGCGCCGTCGCCGTCAGGTCCGGCGGCGCGGCGCGGCGCGGCGCGCGCCC
>NZ_JBWOMN010000054.1:0-18555 GCF_056449545.1 Oceanicella sp.
CGACAAGGATCCGCAGATGGACTGGGCGCACAAGATGGCCCATTCCAACGAATGGGGGGCGATTGCCGCGCGGTCGCTGTTCGACGACATGTTCACCGCCAATGACGCGGTATCCACGGCGATCCAGTTGACCTTCACCTTCGAGACCGGATTTACCAACCTGCAGTTCCTCGGCATGTCCGCCGATGCCCTGCATGTGGGCGATATCGAATTCGGGGCGCTGATCTCCTCGATTCAAACCGACGAGGCGCGCCATTCCCAGCAGGGCGAACCGACGCTGAAGATCATGGTCGAGAACGGCCAGGGCGACGAAGCCCAGAAGATGGTCGATCAGATGTTCTGGCGTTCCTGGCGGATCTTCGGGCTGCTGACGGGGCTGTCGATGGACTATTACACCCCGCTCGAACACCGCACCATGAGCTTCAAGGAATTCATGACCGACTGGATCTGCCGCCAGTTCATGGACCAGTTCCAGGATCTGGGGATGAAGCTGCCGTGGTACTGGGAAGAACACTTCCTGCCCGAACTGGACAGCTACCAGCATGGCATGCATCTGGGCGTGTGGTTCTGGCGCCCGACCGTGTGGTGGAACCCGGATGCGGGCGTCTCCCCCGAAGAGCGCGACTGGCTGGAAGAAAAATATCCCGGCTGGAACGATACCTGGGGCAAGCACTGGGACGTCATCACCGACAATGTGCGCGCCGGCAACATGGAGCAGACCTATCCGCAGACCCTGCCGGTCGTCTGCAACTGCTGCCAGCTGCCGATCATATCGCCCGGCACTGCCGGCAAGGGCGCACGGGTGACTTCGCATAACGGGCGCAAGCTGACCTTCTGCTCCGAAGTCTGCGAATGGGTCTGGAAGAGCCAGCCCGAGCGCTACGACACCCAGCTGTCGATCGTCGATCGCTTCCTGGCCGGCCATATCCAGCCGCCCAACCTGGAAGGGGCGCTGAAATACATGGGCATAACCCCCGAGGTCATGGGCGACGACGCCGACAAATACGCCTGGGCGCAGCAGACCAGGCTGGCAGCCGAATAAGACAGGCTTTCGCCAAAGCGAAATAACCTCGCGCCGGGCCTGACCCGGTGCGGGGACAGGAGGAATCCGCCCGAAACATGGGCAAATGGGAGGACACGAACATGGCAATGGTTCCCTTGCAAGCAACCTGGCGCGACGATTTCGTGGTGCAACTGGTGCCGGTCGATGATGCCAACACCATGCCCGAAGTGGCTGCGGCCGTGGCCGTTCACGCGGTCGGCCTTCGGGTGCCGAAGGAAGATCGCCCGATGGGAGTCTGGCTGAACGGCGAACGCATCGACGACGCCAAGACTGTCGCCGAGGCCGGCATCGAGCCGATGGATTACATCGAGGCGGGCTATGTCTGAGGCCAGCCCTCTCGACTGGGTCAAGGCGACGACGCTTGACGATCTCTGGGAAGGCGATTTCGTCGATGCCGAGATCGAGGGCGAAGAGGTGATCATCATTCACATGGCCGGCGGCGAGATCCGCTGTTTCCAGGGCATGTGCCCGCATCAGGAAATCCTGCTCGCGGATGGCGATGTGGATTTTGAAAGCGGCACGATCACCTGTTCGGCCCATGAATGGCAGTTCGAGATGGACAGCGGCAAGGGGTTGAACCCCTCCGGCTGCCGGTTGTTCCGCTACGAGGTCAAGGTCGAAGGCGATGACGTGTTTGTCGGCGTGCCCACCGATGACCGTCTGCGCCGTCTGCGCCACGAAGCCGAGGATGCATGACATGCGGTCTCTGAGCGCCGACAGGAGGACCACGGGCAAAAGTCCGGCAGGTCCGGAACAACAGAAAGGATAACCAGATGAATACCGAACCAAAACTGGTCGGCCCGGTGATCCGGGGAGTCGATGAGGACATCATCAACGCGGTCATTGATGCCGCCGAGAAAGACAATCCCGGCAAAGACATCATGATCGACGATCGCGGTGGGTATGTCCGGATTCAGGCCGACGGCGCCATGACTTTGACGGAAGCCAGCATGGTCGAAATGCTCGGCCGTCCCTTCCGGCTCTCCGAGATGGAGCCGAGCCTGGTGTCGTTTGCCGGCCGGCTGACCACCGAAGATGACAAATGGGAATGGGCGCTTCACGCCTGAAGCGCGAATAGGGAGGATCAGACATGGCAGTCAAGTCAGGTGGGCGCAAGCGCAAGACACCCTGGAGTCTGTGGGAAGAGCGGCGCGTGCCCTCGGAATACGAGGCCGTCACCTACAAGTTTCATAACCACTTTCGCAAAGAGCCGGCCCCGTTCGAGCTTTCGAAAGACTGGTCGATCAACAAGTTCTACATCAAGAACCGCGAAAGTTCGCCCCTTGTGGCCGCGGTTGCGGATTGGGAAAAGTATCGCGACCCGCGGGCCTACACCTATCGCCGCTACATCGAGGATCAGAAAGAGCGCGAGGTCTATCTCGACAACCTGATCGACGATTTCGAGGCCAAGGATCACTATCGCTCGCTGTCGCCCGAGTATCTCGATTTTCTGCGCGACAGCTACATGCCGGCGCGTTTCCCCGGTCACGGGATGCAGATGAGCGCGGCCTATGTCGCCCAGATGGCGCCGTCGGCTTTCGTCACGAACATCCACTATTTCCAGATGGGCAACGAAATGCGACGCGTGCAACGGCAGGCCTATCTGGCCCAGGTGATCGCGATGGACAACGAGCGGCCCGACATTGCCGACAGCGACCGCACGCGTCGGACCTGGACCGAAGCGCCGCAATGGCAGGGCTTGCGCGAGTTGCTGGAAAAGCAACTGTGTGCCTATGATTTCGGCGAAGCCTTCGCCTCGCGCCAGCTGGTGATGCGCCCGTTGTTCGATTTTGCCTTCAACCACGAGATAGCGCGCATTGCCCAGGCCAATGGCGACGGGCTGACGGCCATGATGCATGACGACTTCCGGCAGCATGACGAGTCTTACGCGGTGGAAAACACCAAGGCGCTGGTCAAATATGCGACCGAAAACGGCGAAGGCAATGCGGATCTGCTGCGGGCCCATATCGACAAATGGATGCCGTTGGCAACCAAGGCGGCCGAGGGGCTGTCGGGGATGCTGGCCAGTGCCCCCAATGCCGAAAGCGAAGATGTGGTCGCTGCGCGGATGCACAAGTCGCTCAAAGCCTTCATCGCCGATTGCGGCCTGTAAGGCTCACATGCCAATCCCGGTCGCGGGGCCCATTCCCGGGCAGGCCCGCGACCGGTTCGATACGGACAACATGTAAATGGCTCATACCGTTACCCTTGAACCGAGCGGCGAAAGTTTTGCCGCGCGATCGGACGAGACGCTGTTGCAGGCGGCGCGGCGCGCGGGGATCGTGCTGCCGCATGAATGCGGCTGGGGCAGTTGCGGCACCTGCAAGGCGGTGCTGGTCGAAGGTGAGGTGGAGCTTCTCTTTCCCGACGCCCCCGCCGTCAGCCCGCGCGACGCGCGGCGCGGCCGGATCGTCACCTGTCAGGCGATGGCGCGCAGCGACCTGGTGCTCAAGCCGCCGGCGGGCTGGCAGGCAGCGCCGGGGCCGGCCTGTTGCGAACAGGTTGCGGAACTTGTCGGGGTCGAGGACCTGGCCCCCGATATCCGCCGCTTCACCTTTCGCCCCGAGGGCAGCGCGGATTTCCTGCCCGGTCAATATCTGATCGCCCATCTGGGCGATGGTCTGCGGCGCGCCTATTCGATGTGCAACCTGCCCGACGGCGAAATCTTGCAGATCATCTCCAAACGCTACGAGGGCGGGGCGGGCTCGAACGCGCTGGCGGCGCTGGAGCCGGGCGCGCGCATCACCATCGAGGCGCCGTTCGGCGCCTGCACCCTGCGGCAAAAGCCCGGCCGCACGGTTTTCGTGGCCGGCGGCACCGGCATTTCGCCGATCCTGTCGCTGGTGCGGCAGGCGGGCGCCGAAGGCCTTGATTTCGCCGCGCCGGTGGACGTGATCTACGGCGCGCGCGCGCCGGCCGATCTGGCAGCCGGCGAGGAACTGGCCGCGGCCACGGCACGGATCGCCGGGGCCAGCTATCGTCCCGTTGTCGAGGCGCCGGAGGATGGCTGGAGCGGTGAAACCGGGCGGACCACGGATTGCATCGCGGCACGGGACCATGACCCGCAGGACACGACCTTCTATGTCGCCGGCCCCCCGGTGATGGTCGATGCCGTCAAGGCGCAGCTGAAGGAGGCCGGCGTGCCGATCACCCGGATCAGGTTTGACAGTTTTGGCTAGGCGCGCGGTTTCCGAGGCCGAGATCTGGCGCATGGCGCCGGGTCTGCGGCGGATGTCCGCTCGCAGCGGCGAACGCCCCGTGCTGGATGCCGCCTGGCCCTGCCTGCAACGCGATCAGCGCGCACCGGCCGAAATCCTCGACGCGTTGCGTGACTATTGCGCGGGGCTCGAAGGCAGCCATGTCGTGCCGGCGCCCTTCGATGCGCCCGGCGAGGGGTTCGCGCTGGCGCAGGATCTCGCCCGCGGCCAGCCCGAAGCGTTCCTGTCCGAACCGGTCTGGGCCAATCTGCGCCCCGACGGGGCGCTGCATCTGGGGCTGAAACCGGAATGGGCGCAGAAGGTCATGGACAAGGGCTGGGTCACCATTCACCCCTTCGCTCGCTACATGGCCGGCGCCGTGCCGCCCCAGAGCCTGCTGGTGTACGCGCCGCGCAACGCAACGGAACTGGCGGTGATCAGGCGCATCGCACGCGCCGCCCATGACTACGCGGTCGGGAGGATCGACGGCGTGATCCTGCCCGATACGCGATGGTGATTTCACGACCGATCCGGCAACAGGGAGGAAGACAACATGAAAGCCGCCGTCTATTTCGGACCCGAGGATATCCGCACCATTGATGTGGATGACCCAACGATCACCGAACCGCATCAGATGCTGGTCAAGGTGCGCGCCACCTCGATCTGCGGGTCGGACCTGCATATCTGGCGCGGCACGCTGGACGAAGCGATGGGCAAGGGGCATTCGACGCTGGGCCACGAGCTTTCGGGCGAAGTGGTGGAAACCGGCGCCTCGGTCGGCCGGTTCAAGGCGGGTGACCGGGTCAGCATGGCCTATTCGGCCTCTTGCGGCGACTGCTACATGTGCCGCGTCGGCAATACCGCCCATTGCGAGACCACGAAATCGGCCGTTTATGGCTATGGCGTCGGCTTTGGCGATCTGAACGGAACCCAGGCGGACTATCTGGTCATCCCCCATGCGGACGCCCACACGATGAAGGCGGATGAGGCGCTGGACGACAGGCAGGTTCTGGCCTTGTCCTGCAATCTGCCGACCGCCGTTCTGGCCAACAAGCTGGTGGATGTGCAGATCGGCGAAAGCCTCGCCGTGGTCGGGCTGGGCCCCACCGGCATGATGGCGCTGGATCTGGCGATGAAGCGCAATCCGGGCAAGGTCTTTGCCTTCGATCCGGTCGAGCACCGGCGCAAGGCCGCGGCCGATCGCTATGGCGTGCAGGTCTTCGCGCCGGGCGAGGAGGGCGTCGAAGCGGTCAAGGCGGCAACGGCTGGGCGCGGCGCCGACAAGGTGATCGAGATGGTCGGCGCCGGCGACAGCCTCGATCTGTGCTATCAGCTGATCCGCGCGGGCGGCGCCATCGCGGGGCTGGGCGTGTTCACCGATACGGAACACAAGATGAATCTGCTCGACATCTTCTTCCGCGACATCACGTTGCACAAGCGCGGCTTCGCCTCGGTCTGGCCCGAGATGTGGGAAGCGCACCGGATGATCACCGAGGGCAAGATCACCCTGACCGAGATGTTCACCCATGACTTTTCGCTGGCGGATGCAGGCAAGGCCTACAGGACCTTCTCGGACAAGCTCGACAATGTGGAAAAGGTGGTGATTCGACCGTGAGCGCCGGGCGGCGGCACAAGGTTACGCTCGAGCGGCCCGAGGGTGTCATCACCTTCGAGGCCGACGAGGAGGAATACCTGCTCTATTCGCTGACGGATGCGGGGTTTGACAGCCCGCATATCTGCGAACAGGGCTGGTGCCTGGCCTGTGCCGCCCGCCTGATCGAGGGCAGGGTGGATCGGCGCGATGCGCTGACCCGTTACCCCACGGATGACGAGGCCGGTTTCGTCCTGCTGTGTTCGACCCGCCCCCTGTCCGATCTGCGACTTGCCCAGCATGTGACCCGGACCCGGCGCGAGATGACCCAGCTTCGGGTGGAAAACAACCAGTTGGCCCGCGCCTATCCGCCGGGCAAGCGCCATGGCTTTCGCCGTGGGCGGAATCTGAAGGCCGAAGAGGGCTGAAACGGCAGCGCCGCGCAGTCGCGCGGGAGGTCCCGCGTTTTCATGCAGGGCGCCCCGCCGCAATTCAGCGCGTGAACAGCATTTCGTGCGCGCACATCCGCCCGTCCCTGGTGTTGGCGACGCAATCGGTCATCTGGTCGCGCGCATCCGCGCCCATCGCCAGATGCGCCCCCGGCGGCGGCGGCCCCTTTTCGGCGATCATGGCAAAGATATTGTCGAAAAAGGCGGACGGCGCCGCCCAGGCCCGAACCTGTATCCAGCACCTGCTGGCCCGGTGCGATGGCCGACCTGGCCAGGAGATGCTCGGTCGCGGCGATCCCGCCGGTGTGACATTCGGGGTGAGCGCGCCTGTATCGATCCCGTTCGGATCTGCCATCGCCACTTTCCCTTCCGATCTGAATGCCGTTCCCGGTTTCCGGCGCAATTCCGAGTGCGGTCGCGGTTTTTCATTCAGCGTTGGTCACCCCGGGGCCGCCGCCCCAGAGGTATCGGTCAATACCGCAGGGGTCATTCTGAGCGCCGACATAGATGGGTAAGTTTCCTTGGCCGCGCGGTGGGGCGGCAGTTTTCCGTCGCGATTGCCGCCAAGCATATTCAGGGAGGAATACGATGAAAACGAAGATCAGCCGCAGGGGGTTCGCCAAGGGCGCGATGGCGCTTGGGGCGGCATCGGCCTTTCCGATGCCGGCAATCGCCAGACCCAAGAAGATCAAGATCGGCTTCGTCACGCCGCAAACCGGCCCGCTGGCGGCCTTTGCAGAGCCTGACGCCTTCACGCTGGCACGCATGAAGACGATCGTGGATGGCGGTTTCAACATCAACGGCAGCAAGCACGAGATCGAATTCGTCGTCCGTGACAGCCAGTCCAATGCCAACCGTGCCGCGACCGTGGCGCAGGAACTGCTGTTCGACGAGGAAGTGGACATCATCACCGCCACTGCGACCCCGGACACCACCAACCCGGTTGCCGACCAGGCCGAGCTCAACGGCACGCCCTGCGTGACCAACGACACGCCCTGGCAGCCGCATTTCTTCGGTCGCGGCGGCGATCCCAAGGTGGGTTTCGAGTGGACCTATCACTTCTTCTGGGGTCTTGAGGACATCATTTCGGTCTACGCCAACATGTGGGATCTTGCGACCTCGACCGGCAAGGTGGCCAAGGTCATCGGCGCGCTATGGCCCAACGACCCCGACGGCAATGCATGGGGCGACCCCGAGATCGGTTTCCCCTCGGTGTTGAAGGAACGCGGATACGAGATCGTCGATACCGGTCGCTATCAGGTGCTGACGGACGATTTCTCGGCCCAGATTTCCGCCTTCAAGGCGGCCGGAGTCGAAATCACCACGGGCGTGGTGCCGCCGCCCGATTTCACGACCTTCTGGTTGCAGGCGGCCCAGCAGGGGCTGAAATCCAAGGTCGGCACCTTCGCCAAGGCGACCGAGTTCCCGCAGGTGGTCAGCGCCGTCGGTGAAAAGGCCGAGGCGCTTTCGGTGGAAATCTGGTGGTCGCCGGATCACCCGTTCCAGTCGGGTCTGACCGGGCAGGGCTCGGGCGATCTGGCGCGCGAATACGAAAGGCAGACGGGCAATGTCTGGACCATGCCGCTGGGATTCAAGCAGGCGCTGTTCGAGGTGGTGCTGGATTCGCTCGCGCGCACCGAGGATCCGACCGATCCGGCCTCGATCCGCGATGCAATCGCGACAACCCGTTACCAGAGCCATGTCGGCCTGATCGACTTCCGCACCGGCCCGGTCCCCAACATCGCCAAGACGCCGCTGGTGGGCGGTCAGTGGTCAATGGCGGGTGAGCGGCCGGAGCTGAAGATCGTCGAGAATGCCGACCACCCGGATATCGCCACCACCGGTGAATTCCGCCTGATCGAGAGCTGATCGGGAAGCGCAAGGCTCCGGGGCGGCCTGTCGGTCGCCCCGCGATGCAAGGGATGGGGAACGGATGACGGACATTCTGGAAACTGAGAGCCTGTCCAAGGCATTCGGTTCGCTGGTTGTGACAGATGATGTTTCCCTGTCGCTGCCGGAAGGCCAGGCGCTGGGGATCATCGGACCCAATGGCGCGGGCAAGACCACCTTGTTCAACCTGATCTCGGGGGCTCTGACCCCCGATTCCGGAACGGTTCGGTTTGACGGAGCCGATATCACCGCCGCGCCCGACGCCGACCGCATCCGGGCCGGCATCGGGCGCACCTTCCAGATCCCGCACCCGTTTTCGGGGCTCAGCGTTTACGAAAACCTTCTGGTGGCGGCAGAATTCGGCGCCGGCGAAAACGAAGCCGAAGCGCGCGAAGGCTGCCGCGAAATTCTGGAGAACCTGAACCTCGCGTCGTTGGCCAACGTCCCGGCAGGGGCGTTGCGCTTGCTGGACCGCAAGCGGCTGGAACTGGCGCGTGCGTTGGCGACAAAGCCCCGGTTGCTGCTGCTGGACGAGATTGCCGGCGGGTTGACCGAACATGAAACATCCGAACTGGTCGAGGCGATCAACGCCCTGCATGCGCAGGGCGTGGCCATTGTCTGGATCGAACATGTGGTGCACGCGCTGATGGCGGTGGTCGAACGGCTGGTGGTGCTCGATTTCGGCCGGATCATCGCCGATGGCGCGCCAGTCGCCACGTTCAACGATCCGAAAGTCCAGGAAATCTACATGGGGATCGAGGCATGAGCGGACCGATCCTGCGGATGGCGGATGTGGACGCCTTTTATGGCGACTTTCAAGCCCTGTTCGGTGTCGATCTGGGCATCGCGCCGGGCGAGGCCGTGGCCCTGATCGGGGCCAATGGGGCGGGCAAGACGACGCTGTTGCGCACCATCTGCGGTCTGCTGCCGGCGTCGGGGCAGACGATCCGCCTGTCGGGACGGATGATTGCCGGGCTGGATGCGCACGAGATCGCCCGGCTCGGCGTGGCCATGTCGCCGGAGGGGCGACGGCTCTTTGCGTCACTGACTGTGGCCGAGAACATCGAAACGGGCGGTTACCGTGGATTGTCGGGCCCTTGGGACAGGCGTCGGGTGGAAAAGCTGTTTCCGATCCTTGCCGAAAAGGCGCAGGTCCCTGCAACCCGGATTTCCGGGGGGCAGCAACAGATGGTGGCGATCGCCCGGGCCTTGATGCGCAACCCGCGGCTGTTGCTGCTGGATGAGCTCAGCCTTGGGTTGGCTCCCGCCGTGATCGAGGAAATCTATGCCGCCCTGTCCGATATTCAGGCCGAGGGCACGGCGATCTTGCTTGTTGAGCAAGACATTTCCCGCGCATTGGGCGCAACGTCGCGGTTCTACTGCCTGCAGGAAGGGCGGGTGAGCCTGACCGGAAGCTCTCGCCAGGCCGACCGTGCGGCGATCAAGGCCGCGTATTTCGGGCAGGAGGCCGCCTGATGATTGTCGATATTTCCAACACGCTGTTGCAGGGCATTCTGCTGGGCGGGCTCTACGGGCTGTTCGCGGCCGGGCTTTCGCTGATGTTCGGGGTGATGCGGCTGGTCAATCTGGCGCATGGCGATTTCATCGTGCTGGCGGCCTACATGGCCATGGTCGTGGTCACCACGCTGGGGCTGCATCCGCTGGCGGTCTTGGTGTTCGTGGCGCCGCTGATGGCAGGTTTCGGCTATGTCGGGCAACGGGCGGTGCTCAACCGGGTGATGTCGGCGGGGCTGTTGCCGCCGCTGATGGTGACTTTCGGTCTGTCGATCATCCTGCAGAACGTGCTGCTGGAAGTATTCAGCGCCGACAGCCGGCGCTTGCAGATGCCCGGGCTGGACACCGCTTCGGTAACGCTGCCGGGGGGGATCACGCTGGGGCTCGTGCCGTTGCTGCTGTTTGCTGTGGCGGTGGCGGTTCTGGCGGCGCTGGGCTGGTTCTTTCGTCACACGGTGACCGGGCGGCTGCTGCGCGCGGTTTCGGATGATCCCGAGATCGTCGGCCTGATGGGGGCCGACCGGCGCCATCTTTACGCGGTGGCCACGGCGCTGGCCTCGGCGGTGGTGGCGGTGGCCGGCGTGCTGATGGCGGTCAAGACCAATTTCGATCCGCTGTCGGGGCCGACGCGGCTGCTGTTTGCCTTCGAGGCGGTGATCATCGGCGGCATGGGCAGCCTGTGGGGCACGCTGCTGGGCGGGGTGATCCTGGGGCTTGCGCAGGTGATCGGTGCGCGCATCGACCCGGGGCTGCAGATCCTGGCGGGCCATGCGGCCTTCCTGGCGATCCTGGCGATCCGGCCCGAGGGCCTGCTTGGGCAGGGAAGAAGCAGATGAATTCGAAATTCGAGAACCCGCTCGCCGGCATGGATCGATCGGCCCGCGCCACTTTCTACGCGATGAGCGCGCTTGTCATTCTGCTGGCGCTGGGGCCCTGGTGGGCTTCGCGCGGGACCATGCGGCTGCTGGTGGAATTCTTTTACATGCTCTCGCTGGCGCAGCTGTGGAATCTGCTGGCCGGGTTCGTCGGGCTGATCTCGGTCGGGCAACAGGCTTTCGTCGGGCTGGGGGGCTATCTGCTGTTTGCGTTGGTGATCCTGGCCGGCGTGCCGGTGCTGGTGGCGCTGCCGATTGCGGCCATCGCCACGGCTTTGCTGGCGGCGCCGTCGGCAAAGCTGCTGTTCCGCATGCAGGGCGCCTATTTCGCCATCGGGTCCTGGGTGGTGGCCGAGGTGTTCCGCCTGCTTGCCGCACAGGTGAGCGCGTTGGGCGGCGGTTCGGGCATCTCGCTGCCGGCGAAATTCGTCAAGGCGATTTCGGCGTCGCGCTGGCTGCGCGAAAGCACGATCTACTGGATCGCGCTGGCCATCCTTGTGGTGGTGGTGATGGGCATGTGGCTGCTGTTGCGTTCCAGCACCGGGCTGGCGCTGGCGGCGGTGCGCGACGACGAAGAGGGCGCGCGTGCCTCGGGGGTGCAGGTCGAGCGCATCAAGTTTCGCGTCTTTGTCGGCGTGGCGCTGCTCACCGGCCTGATCGGCGGGCTGATCTTCGTGCACAAGCTGCGGATTACGCCAGAGGCGGCGTTCTCGGTCACCGACTGGACGGTGATCGTGATGTTCATCGCGGTGATCGGCGGGATCGGCTCGATCGAGGGGCCGATTCTGGGGGCGATCGCCTATTTCGTGTTGCGCGAACAACTGGCCGACCTGGGCAACTGGTTCTTCGTGATCCTTGGTTTTGCCACCATTGCCATCATGCTTTATGAACCGCGCGGCCTTTGGGGGCTGGTGCAGCGCTGGCGCCCGACGGTGCTGTTCCCGACCCAGCGGCGGTTGCCGCCGCCCGGCTAGGAGGAGCCCGCGTCGGGCGGCGTTGGACCCGCCAATCCGTTGATGCGCCTGCCGGCGGTGGCGAACCGGGTCTGGCAACGGGTGCTTCGACCCGGGCGTTGCCGGGACGAGGACCTGCTGTCGATGATCGCCGAAGAGGAAAGCGGAACCGCGCTTGGCGATCTGCTTTCATGCTATCGGATCGGCCCGAACAGCTATGCGCGGCACAAGAAACGTCTGGCAGGTCTGCAGGTCAGCGATCTGGAACGCCTGCGCGCGCTTGAGGCGGACAATGCCGACCTGAAGGCGGCCCTGGCCGAACAGATGGTGGAAAACGCCAGCATCAAGGCCGTGCCGGCCGAACAGGCGCTGGAAATTTCGCGGCTGAAGGCGGGGCGCAAGCCGGGCCGACCGCCAGGAGGGGCTCCCGATGGGCGGCGCTTGATGGGCGCCGCGTGCGGGCAGGCCTGTCAGGCGATCAGGGCAGGCGGGGCCAGGCCGGCCCCAGCGGCACGATGCCGGTGGGGTTGATCGCCTTGATCGAATAATAGCCCTGCTTGATGTGGTCGAGATCGGTCGCCTTGCGAAAGGCCTCCACAGCCAGGGCACGCTCGACAAGGCCGCGCAGGGCGGGAAAATCGGAAATCCGCTGCCGGTTGCACTTGAACAGCCCATGATAGGCGGGATCGAAGCGGATCAGGGTGACGAACAGGCGGATGTCCAGCTCGGTCAGGCGCGCGCCCATCAGCCAGTCGCGCCCGTCCGAAAGCCGCGCTTCCAGCGTGTCCAGCATGGAAAAGACATCGCCATAGGCCTCGTCATAGGCCTCTTGCGTCTGGGCGAAACCGGCACGGTAGACGCCGTTGTTGAGCCGCTGATACATCTCGCCCGCCAGCGCGTCGATTTCTTCGGCCTGATCGGCGGGGCGCAGGTCGTGGGCGCTGCTGGCCAGCGTGCCGAAACCCTTGTCGAAGATGCGCAGGATGTCGGCGCTTTCGTTGTTGACGATGGCGCCGGCCTTCCTGTCCCACAGCACCGGCACGGTGGCGCGCCCGGTGAAATTCGGATCGGCCATGGCATAGAGCTCGTGCACATAGTCGACGCCATTGACGTGATCCGGGGTGGCGCCGGGCCAGCCGCCGAAACGCCAGCCCTGATCGGTCAGGAACGGGTCGCTGATCGACAGGCTGACCACGTTTTCCAGCCCCTTGAGGCGGCGCGCAATCAGCGTGCGGGCGGCCCAGGGGCAGATCAGCGCGACATAGAGGTGATAGCGGTCGGGTTCGGCGGGAAAGGCCTCCTGCCCCTCGGGACCGGGCTGGCCGTCCGGTGTGATCCAGCGGCGAAACGGCGCGCTTTGGCGCAGGAAGCGGCCCTTGTCGTCGGCCTTTTGAAACGGGTGCCAGGCCCCGGACCATCTTCCGTCAACCAGCATGGGTCACTCCTTTGTGATGCGTATGGCGATGCGCCACGGATCGCGCAGAACCAGGGTGTCAGCGCCGATTTCGGCGGGGATCTTCGCCGCCTCCAGCCGCTCGGCGAGGGCCTGAAAGGTTTCGCTGTCGCGGGTGCGGAACTCGACCTCGCGAAGGCCCGTCAGGTTCCCGACCCGTTTGGGCGCGCCCCGGCTGTTCCAGACATTGGCCGCCACATGGTGATGATAGCCGCCGGTGGCATAGAAGCTGGCGCCGGGATAGCGGGTGGCAAGATCCAGCCCCATGATTTCATGCCAGAAACGGTCGGCATCGGCCAGGTCTCCGACCTGCAGATGCACATGGCCCAATGCGCCTTCGGCCGGAAAGCCCTGCCAGGGGCGGTTTGCCGCCCCGGCAAGCGCGTTCAGGTCCAGCGGGCCGGTGCTCATCCGGATCAAGCCGTCGGGTCCGCGCCATTGCGCCGGGGGGCGGTCCGCGTAAACCTCGACGCCGTTGCCCTCGGGGTCGGTCAGATAGACGGCCTCGCTGACGATGTGATCGGAGGCGCCCGCAATCGGCGCGTGGGCCTTGGCAGTGTGGATCAGCCAGGCGCCGAGGCTGGCGCGGTCGGGCAGCAGGAAGGCGGCGTGGAACAGCCCCGCCGCGCGTGGCCCGGCGGGGATCAGGCCCGGGCGGGTTTCCAGATGCAACAGCGCGCGTCCCCCGCTTCCCAGCGAGGCGTGGGTGGCGGTTCCGTCCAGAACATCCAGCCCGATGATCTTCTGGTAGAAGTCCGCCGCCTGTGCCAGGTCGCGCACCATCAGCCGGATTGCGCCGGGGCGCAGCGACGCGTCGATGGCCGGGCTGGAGGCGGAATTTTGCCGGGTGCTCATTGCATCACGCGTCGGGGCGCGGGTCGTCGCGGAAAGTGGTGGCCTGCAAGGACGGGCGGCGCATCACCTCGGCATGCCAGGCGGCAAGCTTCGGGCGGCCCTTCTGCCATTCCTCGTGCGAGAAGCGGAAATCGAGATAGGCCAGCGCGGTTGCAATCGCCAGATGGCCGATGTCGAAGGGGCGGGCGGCGATCTCGTCGATATGGGATTCGAGCCAGTCGGCCACCGAATGCATCTTGCGCCGGTAGACCGCGATCATGTCCTGGGATCGTTGCGCCTCGGGGCGCAGGCGTTCCTCGACCAGCCAGGGCAGGGCGACATCCATCAGCCCGTTGCCCGTGGCCTCGTCGCGCAGGGCGATCATGCGGGTTTCGAAGTCTGCAGGAAACAGGCGCGGGCCGGTCTGACCCACGTTGTCGGCCCATTCGCAGACCACGCGCGAATCCCAGATTGCCGGCCCGTCGTCGCGCTCCAGCGTCGGGATCTTGCTGAGCGGGTTGATCTGCATCAGCGCGTCATGCGGGATCAGCGGATCGGCATGGGTGCGCAGGGTTTCGACCTGATCGGCCAGGCCCTTTTCGTGCAGCGCCACCATGGCCTTGCGCACATAGGGCGAACGGGGGGACCAGTGCAGGATTGTCATTCGTCTTCTCCCTGTTTCGAGTTTCAGCTGGCGGGCCAGTCCGCGCCTTCGAAGCGATAGCCGTCGCCGTGGCGGCGGATGCAACCGCACCAGGGCGCGCCGAAATGCATCGGCATCATAAGCGTGCCCTGCTCGGCGGCCTCGGCCAGCACACGGGCGCGGGTCTGGCGCGCGACCTCGGGCAAGGCGCAATAGGATGTGTTGATCTCGGGGTGCGCGATCTGGATCGGGGAATGGAACACATCGGCGCAGAAAAAGCCTTCGTCCGCACCCTCTCCGATGCGATAGCCGGTCATGCCGACGGTGTGGCCGGGCGCCGGCTCGGGGCGCAGGATGCCGGCGACTTCGGTCGCGTTCTCTTCCAGAAACGCGGCCTGACCGGCCTCGACGATGGGCAGCACGCTGTCGGTCCAGCTTTCCTCGACCAGCGCGTCGCTGTCGTTTTCCAGAAGCTGGGCGTAATGGTCGAATTCCTTGCGTGGCATGACATGGGTGGCATTGGGGAAGGCGGGGCGCCAGCCACCGCCATCGGGCAGGGTGTTCCAGCCGACGTGATCCACATGCAGATGGGTATGCACCACATGGGTCACGGCCTCGGGGGCGGCGCCGGCGGCCTCCATCCATTCCAGCACCCGGTTGTTGAGCCGGGCCATGCGCGGCGCCGCGCGCGGCTTGGCATTGCCGACGCCGCTGTCGATCAGGATGGTTTTCCCATCAACCTGCACCATCCATATCTGGATGGTGACGATCAACCGGTTCATGTGGGCGATATAGTGATTGGGGGCGAGCCAATGGGCCTCGGCATCCAGCACCGATTGGCTCAGCTCGGGAAACAGGAAGGCCGGGTCATGGGTGGGCGCAGAATATTCCAGCACCCGGGTGATGCGGGCATCGCCGATCTGCCGTGATTGGATGAACATTCAGCCTTCTCCTTGCGGTTGCCGGGGCAGAGGGCGGCCGCCCCCTTTTGCGTTTCTGCTCGCCTGTCTGGCGTCGATCAAAGGGGCGGCGGTGAGGCTTTGCAGCTCGGACAGGGTCATGCCGTCCACGATCTCGATCACCTCGAAGCTGCGCTCGCTGACATGGACTACCGCGAGATCGGTATAGATGCGGGTGACCACGCCCGAGGCGGTCAGCGGGTAGGAGCAGCTTTCCACCAGGCGCGGCGCGCCGTCGCGGGTGACATGGGGCATGGCGACCCAGATGCGTCTGGCCCCCACGGCAAGGTCCATCGCGCCGCCCACCGCCGGGGCCTTGTCATTGGCCGATGTGGCCCAGTTTGCGATGTCGCCATTGGCCGCCACCTCGTAGGCGCCCAGCACGCACAGGTCCAGATGCCCGCCGCGGATCATCGCGAAACTGTCGGCGTGGTGAAAGAACGACCCGCCGGGGCGCAGGGTGACATGCTGTTTGCCGGCATTGATCAGCCAGGGGTCCGTGGCGTCCTCGGCCGGGGCGGGGCCCATGCCCAGCAGGCCGTTTTCCGACTGGAAGATCACTTCGCGATCCCCGGGCACGTGATCCGCCACCAGCGTCGGCACACCGATGCCGAGGTTGACATACCAGCCCTCGGGGATGTCCCGGGCGATCCGGGCGGCGATCTCGTGGCGCGTGCGGCGGGCAATATCGGCTGTTGCAGTCATTGGCTGCGCTCCTTTTTCATTCCACCGGATCACCGCAGGGCAGATGCAGCACCCGATCCACATAGATGCCCGGCGTGACGATGCATTCTGGGTCCAGTTCGCCCACCTCGGCCATGTGCTGGGTCTGGCAGATGGTGGTCCTGGCGGCCATGGCGCAGACCGGGTTGAAATTGCGCCCGGCAGCGCGGAAGGTGAGGTTGCCCAGCCGGTCGGCCCGCCAGGCCTCGACCAGCGCGAAATCGCCCGGCAGCGCCTCTTCCAGTACGCAAGCCACGCCGTTGATGACCCGCTCTTCCTTGCCGCGCGCGATCTCGGTGCCCGCGCCGGTGGGGGTGTAGAACGCCGGCAGGCCCGCACCGGCGGCGCGCATGCGCTCGGCCAGGGTGCCTTGGGGAACCAGTTCAAGCTCGATCTTGCCGGCGGCATAGAGCTCTTCGAAGGCGGTCGAGCCGGCGATGCGCGGGTAAGAGCAGATGATCTTGCGCACCAGCCCCGCTTTCAGCAGCCGCGCCAGGCCGACATCGCCATAGCCGGCATTGTTGGCCACGATCACCAGATCGCGCGCCTCGGTTTCCAGGATGCCCTCGATCAGCTGCACCGCCTGCCCGACAGAGCCGAAACCGCCCAGCAGCAGCGTCGCGCCGTCATGCAGGCCTTCGAGCGCCTCGGCGATGCTTGCAACCCGTTTGTCCATCATTGCGCGGTTCTCTCCATTTGTCCCGTCACGCGGCGCGTTCGAACACCGCCGCCATCCCCTGACCGCCGCCGATGCACATGGCGGCCAGCCCGCAGCGGCCCTGACGGCGTTCCGGTTCGTGCAGCAGGGCAGTGACCATGCGCAGCCCCGTGGCCCCGATCGGACGCCCCAGCGAAATGCCCGAACCGTTGGGGTTCAGCCGCTCGGGATCGTTCCGGTCCCGGGCCTTGAGCGCCGCCGGAACCTGCGCGGCGATCGCCCTTGCGCCGGGGCGCCTCGAGCGGCGCCGCCTCGGCATCGAAACGCCCCGCGTCCCATGCGGCGGCGGCGCGCTGATGGCTGCGCGTGGCAAAGGCATCGGCCTCTTCGCGGGTGATGCCGCATTTGCGCGCAGGGTTCCCGGCTGTTTCGATCAGCCCGGAAATCCTGCCATAGCGCCATTCGGGTTGCGAGCGCTCGCGCCCGCGATCCAGCCGGTCATAGAACTGCGCATTGCCCGCGCGCGCCCCCCAGCGCATGCCGGCGGTGCAATGCTCGATGTTGCTCATCGATTCGACGCCGCCGGCCAGCACCACGTCGGCGGCGCCGGTCTGCGCCATCATGGCTGCGGTGCCGAGCGCCTGCAACCTGCTGCCGCAGCGCCGGTCGATCCGGATGCCGGGGATCTCTTCGGGCAGGCCGGCCTCCAGCGCCACCCAGCGGCCGATGCAGGGGGCCTCGGAATTGGCGCAGGACTGGGCGAAGATCAGCTCTTCGATGCGGGCCGGGTCGATGCCGCTTTGCGAGACGACGGCCCTGGTCGCATGGGCGCCAAGCTTCTCTGCGGTCAGAGGACGCAAGGCGCCGCCGAAGGTTCCGACCGGGGTTCGCAGGGGGGGAATGATCGCGGTTTTTGCATGTGCGTTCAAATCTCTTGTTGTTGGATCGAGGCCGACGCGCCGCGCCTCGGCTGTTGCAGGAACGACTTTGGGAGGGCCGCTCTTTTTGCACTGATTAATGAATGACCGGAAACCGCGCGAGGTATGCGGTGATACCGAAAAGGCGGATTGCCCGTTGCGGGGCATTGGATATTGCAGAAATCCGGGCGCCGCCCAGGACGCCGTTGCGGCGCGTTGGCAGGCGGCGCACATCGCGCGATCAAAATGGGACGGGCGCCAGCGAACGCACCGTGAAATACGGGTTCGCGGGCGAGCGCGTGCCAAGCGGCGATCACTTGATTTCACTCGCGCGACAGCCGCCGAAACGCCAGCCCCGATCGGTCAGGAACGGGTCGCTGATCGACAGGCTGACCACGTTTTCCAGCCCCTTGAGGCGGCGCGCAATCAGCGTGCGGGCGGCATGGAAGCTGGCGCCGGGATAGCGGGTGGCAAGATCCAGCCCCATGATTTCATGCCAGAAACGGTCGGCATCGGCCAGGTCTCCGACCTGCAGATGCACATGGCCCAATGCGCCTTCGGCCGGATTGCGCCGGGGCGCAGCGACGCGTCGATGGCCGGGTTGGAGGCGGAATTTTGCCGGGTGCACATTGCATCACGCGTCGGGGCGCGGGTCCGGGCCTGGGCCGATGACTGCAACGAAGAAAGGCCTCATTCGGCGCTCGGCTGCCAGACGCCAAAAGCATTTGCCGAGCGCCTGTTCACCGCAACCGACAGCCACGCTGCGCCAGATGAAAGCTCCGCGCAGCTGCCGGTTGCTCAACCTGCGCCAATCGGCGTATCAACCCAAAGGGCT
>NZ_JBWOMN010000055.1:0-41396 GCF_056449545.1 Oceanicella sp.
AACACCCGCGCCTTGCCCAGCGCCTCCAGCGCAGCGACGGCGCGGCGCGGGGCGGCGTCGCTCACCCGCAGCAGCCGCGCCGCATCGCCGGGGCCGTCGACATAGCGCAGCATCCGCAGCCCCGCCACCGGCCCGACCGCCCGCGCCACGCCGCCCATATCCGCCGCCAGCCGCCGCATGGGCGCCAGCCGCGCCCAGTCCACGGCGCCGTCAAGCGCCCGGCGCGCCGCCCCCGGCCCCATGCGCATCAGCCGCCCCGGCGAGGGCAGGCGATCAAGCCGCACCGCGCCCTGCATCGCGCCCCGCATCGTCGCCGTCAGGGGCCGGGTCAGCGCCCCGAGCCGGCGCGCGATCTTCAGCGTCGCCACCCCGGCCTTGATCCCGTAACTGGTCCCGCCGGTCAGCGGCGCGCCCGCCGCGGCCGCCAGCCCCAGCGCCGACAACCCCAGCGTCAGGCGGTCCACCTCGCGCCCCGCCAGATAATCCGATCCCGCCCAGGCGAGGCTTTTCAGATCCCCCGTCGGCAGCAATTCATTGGCCAGCCCGCAGGCGATGGCGGCGCCGCTGCCAGACAGATCCCGCGCCGCCACGCCCAGCGCGCAATCGCCGATCATCGCCAGCGCGCCGCGTTCGGCCGAATCGCGCGCCGCCAGTCGCGCGGCGATCCCGGGGTCCAGCGCCACCCCGGCCAGCCCCCGCGGCCCGCTCAGCGACATCAGCGCGTCGATGCGCGGCCAGTCGGCGGGGCGGGCGTCCAGCGCCATCGACACCTCGCGCCCCAGCCAGGCCGAATCCACCCGCGCGACCAGCGCGCGGTCCAGCCGCAGCCGGATCTCCGCCGCCCCCGGGCGCCCCAGCGATCGGGTCAACGGATGCGCGGCGATCTGCCATGCCAGCAGCGCGGCGCTCGCCAGCGACCCGAAGACGAGCAGCCCCGCCACCGGCTTTCGCCAGTCCGCCGGACGCCGCGCGCGGGCCAGGGCGCTCACCGCGCCGTCACACCAGCGCCGCCGCGCGCGCCGCGGCGGCGGTCAGCCGCGCGGACTCGATGCGCGCCGCCTCCAGTCGCTCGCGCTGCTCCGCGACAACCGCCTCGGGCGCCCTGGCAAGGAATTTTTCGTTGGCGAGCTTCTTCTCGATGCCGCCGACCTCCCTGCCGATCTTCTGCAATGCCTTGTCCAGCCGGGCCTTTTCCGCCTTCGCGTCGATCACGTCGGCCAGCGGCAGACAGACCACGGCGCCTTCCAGCGACAGCGTCACCGCGCCCCGCGGCGCCGCCTCGGCGCGCGAGAACCCGTCGAGCCGCGCCAACCGCGAGATCAGCGCCAGATTGTCGCTGATCCGCGATTGCGCCGCCGCGTCGCCCTCCACCATCACCAGCGGCAGCCTGGCCGAGGGCGGCACGTTCATCTCCGCGCGCACCGAGCGCACCGCCTCGATCAGCGCGATGGTCCAGCCGATCTGCGCGTCGGCCTCCCGATCCGCCAGATCGGCGCCGTATTGCGGCCAGGGCGCGTGGATCAGCGGCGTGTCGCGGGCGGCGATCTGTCCCCACAGCGCCTCGGTGACGAACGGCATGATCGGGTGCAGCAGGATCAGGCACTGGTCGATCGCCCAGGCCAGCGTGGCGCGGGTCTCGTCCTTGTCGGCGCCGTCGGGCCCCATCAGGATCGGCTTTGAAAATTCCAGATACCAATCGCAGACCACGCCCCAGACATGGGCGTAAAGCCCGCTCGCCGCGTCATTGAACCGGTAGCCCTCAAGCGCCGAATCCGTGGCCGCGCGCAGCCGCCCGGTCTCGCCGACGATCCATCTGTTGAGCGGCAGGCGCACCGCCGAGGGGTCGAAATCCGCCGCCGGCTTGCACTGGTTCATCTCGGCGAAGCGCGCGGCGTTCCACAGCTTGGTGCCGAAATTGCGATACCCCGCGACGCGGCTCACCGACAGTTTTATGTCGCGCCCCATGGCCGCCATCGAGGTCAGGGTGAAGCGCACCGCATCGGCGCCGAATTCGTCGATCAGCTCCAGCGGGTCGATGACGTTGCCGAGCGATTTCGACATCTTCTTGCCCTTCTCGTCGCGCACCAGCGCATGGACATAGACGTCATGGAACGGAACCTGCGGCTTGCCGTCGGCGTCCTTCATGAAATGCAGCCCCAGCATCATCATCCGGGCGACCCAGAAGAAGATGATGTCGAACCCGGTCAGCAGCACCGAGGACGGGTAGTATCTTTGCAGGTCCCCGGTGTTTTCAGGCCAGCCCATGGTGCCCATGGGCCAGAGCCCGGACGAAAACCAGGTGTCGAGCACGTCGGTGTCGCGGGTCAGCGCGGTCGGCGCGCCGTAATGGGCCTCGGCGGCGGCCTGCGCCTCCGGTTCCGAACCCTCGCAGAACGCGGTCCCGTCCGGCCCGTACCAGACCGGCACCTGATGCCCCCACCACAGCTGGCGCGAGATGCACCACGGCTCGATATTGTCGAGCCACTGAAAATAGGTCTTTTCCCAGGTCTTGGGCACGAACCGCGTGTCGCCCTCGCGCACCGCCGCCAGCGCCGGGGCGGCCAGGGTCTTGGCGTCGACGAACCACTGATCGGTCAGATAGGGCTCGACCGCGACCTTCGATCGGTCGCCATGGGGGACCATGTGCAGTTCGGAGTCGATGCCGTCGAGCCAGCCCTGCGCCTCGGCCAGCGCCACGATCCGCTTGCGGGCCTCGTAGCGGTCGAGCCCGCTCAGCGCCATGGCCTCGGGCGCGGGCGCGCAGCCTTCGAGGAAATCGGCGTTTTCCGCCAGTTCGATGCTGGCGCGCGGCCCCATCACGTTGACCGCGCGCAGCCCGCAGCGCTTGCCCACCTGAAAATCGTTGAAATCATGCGCCGGGGTGATTTTCACCGCGCCGGTGCCCTTTTCCGGGTCGGCGTAATCGTCGGCGACGATGGGAATGCGCCGCCCGACCAGCGGCAGGACGACCTCCTTGCCCACCAGATCCGCATAGCGCGCGTCATGGGGGTGCACCGCGACCCCGGTGTCCCCGAGCATGGTCTCCGGGCGGGTGGTGGCGACGGTGATGTAGTCGCGCTCCTCCCAGGCCGAGGGGTCGTCGTCGTCGGGGGTCCAGTCGCGCAGGATGACATCCTCGCCATCCTGTTCGCGCACCACCGGGTGGTCGTATCTGACCCCGTCCGCCAGCCTGTAGCGAAACCGCCACAAGAAGCCCTTCTGTTCGACCTGCTCGACCTCGAGATCCGAAATCGCGGTTTCGAAATGCGGGTCCCAGTTCACAAGGCGCTTGTCCTTGTAGATCAGCCCGTCCTTGTAAAGCCCGACGAACACCCGCAGAACCGCGTCGTGAAAGCCTTCGTCCATGGTGAAGCGGTTGCGCGACCAGTCGCAGGTGGCGCCGAGGCGTTTCAGCTGATTGACGATCACGCCGCCGGATTCCGCCTTCCACGCCCAGACCTTTTCAACGAACAGCCGGCGCGCCTCGGCCACGCCATGGGCCTCGATCAGATCGCGCCGCCCGGGTTCGCCGGCTTCGGCCAGGCGCCGTTCCACCACCATCTGCGTGGCGATGCCGGCGTGGTCCTGCCCCGGCTGCCACAGCGTGTCGAAACCCTGCATGCGCTTCCAGCGGATCAGAATGTCCTGCAGCGTGCTGTTGAGCGCGTGCCCGATATGCAGCGATCCGGTGACGTTGGGCGGCGGGATCAGGATCGCGAAGGTCTCGTCGCGCGTCGCGTTGGCGCCGGCCGCAAACCGGCCCTCCGATTCCCATTTGGCGTAGATCGCGGTTTCCGCGGCGGCGGCGTCGAATGTCTTGTCCATGGTCATCGCGCGGGCTTTCCAGTGGCGGCCGTGATTTGGTCGGGCGCCTGTTTAACCCGCCTCGCGGGGCTGGGAAAGCGCAACCTCGCGCGCGGCCGCGCCCTGTTCGGGGCGCGGCGCGATCCGTGCCCGCGGAACGCCGGGCGTCAGCCGATGACGGTCAGGGGCGGGCGTTCAGGATGCTGGCGATGCTGCGCTGCACCTCGCGCTGCACCAGGCGGCGGATATTGGCCGAGATGCGGTCGCCGAGCGAGCCGCTCAATTCCTTGCGGATGGCGTCGCTGATCAGCGCGTCCAGTTCCTGCCGGGTCAGCCCGGCGACGCTGCGCGCGTCATCGGCGGCGTCGAGATCGAACAGCCCGGCTTTCGGTTTTTCCGGCGCCGCGTCGTCGCCGTCGCGCTCCGGCGCCGCGGCGGGGGGCTCCGCGCCGCGCCCGGCGACGGCGTCCGCCGCATCGGGGGCCGGGATCGCGAATTTCGGCTCCAGACGGAACGGCGTGACGCTGGCCAGATTCGGGGCGGCCGCCGGGGCATCGTCATCGTCATCGGCATCGGCGTCAGCGGCGACGCGCAGCCCCGCATGTTCGCGCAGCCGCAGCACGGGCGCATCCTGATCGGGCGCATCCTGATCGGGGGCATCCTGATCGGGGGCAACCTGATCGGGGGCATCCCCCCCGGCGGCCGCTTCCGGCGCGCCGCCCCCTTGCGCGTCCCCACCACCGTCCACGCGCAGCGAGGGCGTCAGCACCAGCACGTCATCGTCGTCGAGCGCCTCGCGCGCATCGGCCGCCGCGCCGTCCCCCTCCGCCGCGGCGTCCGTCGCGGCGCGATCGCCTTCCTCGCTCACGATTCTGCGGATCGACGCCAGAATGTCGCCGCCCGGCGCCTCGCCGTCAGATTCGGGTTTTTCCTGCATGTTTCGCCTCGTCTCGCCGCCCGCAAAGGCGGCTCGGCCTGCACGTCAGGCCGGGTTACGCCTGTCGGCGGCCTGCGTCAGGGGCGCAGGCTGCTCGACCACTCAGTGCTTTCGTCCCGATCATATGTATACGGGCTTTCGTTAATTTTTTCGACATATCCGGCGGGATCGTAGCGATCGACCTTCAGCCCCAGATGCCGCACGGTCAGGCTGCCCACCGAGGCCAGCAGCTGATAGGCGGCGACGTATTCGTCGCGCTTGCTGTCCACCAGATCGACCCGCGCGCTCACCAATTCCTGCTCGGCGTCGAGCACGTCCAGCGTGGTGCGCGCGCCCAGCGTGGCTTCCTCCTTCACCCCGTCAAAGGCGATCTGGGCGGCCTTGATCTGCTGCTGCGCGGCGCGGATCGAGGCCCGCGCCACCGCCAGATTGGTCCAGGCGATCGCCGTCTGCTGGCGGATCTGGCGGGCGATCTCGTGGATCTGCGCCTGCTGGCTGGCCAGCCGCGCCTGCGCCTCGCGCACGATCGACGGGTTGCGCCCGCCGGTCCAGATCGGCACCTCGCCGGCCAGCCCGATTGTCGCGGTCTGGCTTTCGCCGCGCGCCGAATTGCTGGTGGTGAGGTCGTTGGCGTAGCGCAGCGAGCCCTGCAGGTTGAGCGTCGGCAGCCGCAGCCCGATGGCCGATTTCACCCCGAATTCCGCCTGGCGGGCGTTGAAGCGGGCGACCTGGATCTGCGGGTGGTTGGCCTCGGCCAGCGCCACCGCGGCGTTCAGGGAATCGGGCAGGTCGGGCAAGGGCGGCGGGCGCTGCAGGTCCTGGGGCAGGTCGCCGATGGCGGCAAGATAGTTCTGCCGCGAGGCCGCCAGCGCCCCGGTCACCGCCGCCAGCGTGGCGCGCGACGAGGCCAGCCGCGCCTCGGCCTGGCTGACATCGGTGCGGGTGACTTCGCCGACCTCGAAGCGGTCCCGCGCGGCGCGCAGCTGTTCGGAGATCACCCGCACGTTGTTGCGCGACAGCGCCACGCGCTGAATGTCGCGGCGCACGTCCTCATAGGCGGTCACGGCGGCCAGCAGCACGTCCTGCTCCACCGATTCCAGTTCCGCGCGGGTGGCGTTGACGTTTTCCTCGGCCCCGCGCACCGCGTTTTCAATCCGCCCGCCGGCGTAGATAGGGATGGTGCCGACCAGCCCCAGCGACACCTCGTCCGAACTGTCGCGGCGGCTGCCGTCCAGCCCGCCCCCGACCCGGCGCTGGATGCCGTCGGAATTGGTCACCCCGTAGGCGTAATCGCCGGTGACGGTGCCGAAGCTGGCGGCGCGTTCCTGCACCACGCCCTCGTCGGCGGCGCGCAGATTGGCCCGCGTGGCGGCCAGATTGGGATGATACTGATACGCCTTGACCAGCGCGTTGGAAAAAACCTCCGCCAGCGCCGGCGAGGCGCTCAGGCAGACGGCCGCGACCAGTCCAGAAACGAAACCGCGCCCCGGAGGGCAGAACTTGATTTTCATGCTTTCGCCCCGTGACTTCCCGTAGATCATTGGCCCGTGGGCTCAATGCCGCCCAGCGCCGCGTCAACCTTAACCGACCCTGTCAGGGAGCGCAAAGAACATTAGCCGCCAGGATTGACATCCCGGGCTGCGCGGCCGAGGCCGGGCGCGAAGGGGACTGATTTTCGCAGCCATTGCAAGACGCTGGCGCGTGGCGGCGGCGCGCAGCCCTGCTGCGCCCCCAGCGCGCGAAAGGCCCGTCACCGCCGCGCCGCGCCGCCTGCCCGGCGCTCCCTCGGGGCGAGCGTCGGCGCCGTCGGTGAAATCAGAAGGCGAATTCGGCCTCGCGGCGGAACTCCGGCAGCACCGGCGCCGCGGCGTCGAAGGCCCGCCGCCGGGTCAGCGCGCCGCCGGCGCGCAGCCAGACGACGCAGCGCCCGATCTCGCCATCCATCTCGATGGCCACCAGCCGCCCGCCCTCGCGCAGCTGATCGGTGAGCGCTTCGGGCAGGGTCTCCACCCCGCCATTGATCATGATCACGTCGAAGGGCGCCTCCGAGGGCGCCCCCGCCGCCAGCGCGCCCTGCTGGGCCACGGCGTTGTCGATTTCCAGATCCGCCAGCGTCGCGGCGGCCTTGCGGGCCATGGCTTCGTCGCTCTCCACCCCGATCGCCGCCGCGCACATATGCGCCAGCACGGCGGTGGAATAGCCCAGCCCGCAACCCAGATCGAGCACCAGATCCCCGGGTTCGATCTCCGCCGCCTCGATCATCTTCGCGAACACCCGCGGGTCGAGCAGCACCCGCTCGTCATTCAGCGCCACATGCTCGCCCGCATAGCAGACCGCGCGCAGGGCGCTGGGCACGAAGCGTTCGCGCGGGGTGCGCAGCATGGCGTCGATGATCGGGAATCGGGTCACGTCCGAGGGACGGACCTGGCAATCCACCATGGCGACGCGCGCGGTTTCGAAATCGGGCATCGGGGCCTCCGCTTGGCTCTGACCCTGCCGGGTCGACGGTCGTCGTTGCTTTGCCACAGCTTGCGGGCGCTGTCCATGCGTCGGCGGCGCAGGGGCGCGCGTTCGGCCCGCCTCCAGCCGCCGGAGCGCGCCGTCGGGCCCGCACGGCGTGACCGGGGTCCGGCGCCGGTCCCGCGCATGGCCGTCGGGACCGGCGAAACAGCCGCCGAACCCTTCCCTTGCGGCGCTGGACACGCCCCGGGGCCGCCGCTATAACCCCGCCACCGCTCAAGACGGGGCATGGCGACGTGGCGGAGTGGTTACGCAGCGGATTGCAAATCCGTGCACACCGGTTCGATTCCGGTCGTCGCCTCCACGACCTGGCGGTTTCGCGACCGAAAGGTCCGCGCAAGCGTTCACCGTCTTGGTCGTGACCCCTTCGCCAAGGCGACGAGACTCCCGTCGGCCCTCCCCGGCGTCGGCCATCTCCGGCGTCGACCATCTCCGGCGCGATCGCGGCGCAGATCTCGATCCCGTTCGCCGCGCAGCGCGCCGACCACCCCATGAACGCGGCGGTCTCTCCGGCGCCCATGCCCGCGCGCAGCAGGTTCGCGGCCGCCATCCCCCGCGTGTCGTGAAAGCGCAACGCGCCGCGCAGCCCGGCCCGATTGCGCCAGCAGCCGATGTATTGGCTGATGCGCTGCTTGATCGGCGGGTGGCCGGCGGCGTTGACGAGGCGTGAGATGGCGACAAACCCCCATGGCAACATTGCGCTTGATCCGAACAAACGCCAGTAATCGCAACGGGTTGTGGAATGCCGCGTTTCGCTCCGGAACTCAGGGGGCGCCGGGGGGTTGGGGCGGATGCGCCGCAATTCGGAACGCGACAGGCCTGGATCCAGACGGCGCCGGGCGTGTCGGGCAAGTTGGCGGCGGCGCAAGGAAGCGCTGATGTTTTTCCCGTGACGTCCAAGGGGCCGTTCGCGTATTGATACGGTCGAACAGCATTCATGGGCGCCGCATTCGAACCGCGTTGAAAGCCGGGAACAATTTCATCATGCAGACGACATCCACCGTTATCGACATATGCATCTTCGCCCATAATGAGGCCGAGACCGTCGACAACGTCATTCAAGACGTCGCTGCGCAGACGCTTATGAAAAACCCTGACCTCGATGTCCGGGTCCTCGTGCTCGCCAACGGTTGCGCCGATGACACCGTCGCACGTGGACGGGCCGCCTGCGAGGCGCTTCCCGCGCCGGCGCGCGACAGGATTTCGGTCATCGAGCTTGCGCAGGGCGGCAAATCTCGAACCTGGAACCATTTCACCCACAGCGCCTCGCGCGCCGAAGCGACGCTGCTGATGTTCATGGAGCGGATATCCGGTTGCCGCGAACGGACACTCTGGCGCGCATGGCGGCGGCCATGGCCGCGCGGCCGGAGTTGCGGGCCTTCAGCAGTCAGCCGGTCAAGGACCTGGTTCATCATGATATCGATACCGGATTCAGTGGCCGTCTGATCGCCGCCTCGGCGGGGATGCTGAGCGATTGGCGCAGCGCCATTTCCGGCAGCCTGCACGTTCAGCGCGCCGCTGTCGCACGCACGATATCGATGCCCGTTGGTCTGCCCGTCGAGGATGGTTTCCTGCGCGCCATGATCCTGACTGACCTGTTGACCGGGCCCGAGCGGTTGGAGCGGATCGACGGCGAGGACGGGGTCTTTCATGTCTATGAATCGACGCGCACGATCAAGGAGCTGATCCAGCACCAGACCCGGATCGTGATAGGCGGCTCGGTGAACTCCGCCCTGTTCAGACTGATGCGCCGCGATGCGCCAGGCCATGATCAGGCGCAGGCGCTTCTCGAAAAAGCGGCTGCCGACGATGCCTGGCTCGCCAATGCTCTTCGTCAGGAACTGCCGCGAGCGCCATTCGGCTACGTTCCCTTCCATTTTCTCGTCAAGCGCCTGAACGTGGCGCGAAGGCCCGGCTGGCGCGTCACTCCGAAAAACCTGCTGCTGCTGGCTCTTGGCTTCGGCTTTGATGCGCTCGTCTATGTGAACGCTTCGGCGAAGATGGCGCGCGGCGCCGGCGCCGGGCACTGGTAAGCGCCTGCCCGCGATCCCGCCCGAACCGCCCCGCGCTTTCCGGAGGCAGGCTGGCGCTACGCGGCGCAGACGAGTCGACTCGCCCGTTTTGAAGAAGATCTCCGCCCCCATGTCCTGGTGTTTCATGGGAGATCGACGACTGGACGGGGGGATCGTCGATATCCGCGAAGATGACCAAAGCGGACATCGAAAATGCAGTCGCTCGGCTGGTGGACCGGCGGCGCGCCGCCATCTTTTCATGAGAAGAAGCGATCTCCAGTTGACGTATCTTTTTCACCAATGATAGACTTTCACCAAAGAAGGCCGATCCAGCGCCATATGGTTGAAAATATGGCCGTAATCTGGTCGATAACATGGTCAAGGCTGGCGCAAGTCAATCATCGCCGGCTGTCGGGGGGGAGTGCGTCGTGCAAGCGACCGTCAAGGAAATCGCGTCGCCCTTCCTGCGCTTGGTCAACGCCTCCAAGACCTTTGCCGGCAACACCGTTCTGAAAAACATCTCCCTGGACATCCGGGCCGGCGAAGTGCACGCGCTGATGGGGGAGAACGGCGCCGGAAAATCCACCCTGATCAAGATCCTCGCCGGGCTGCACGCCCCGGATCCGGGCAGCGGGCTTTGGGTGGCGGGCGAAAGGGTCGAATACCGCACCCCCGCAGACGCCATCGCCGACGGGATCGCCACCGTGCACCAGGAATTGCTGCTGTTCCCCGAACTGAGCGTGGCCGAGAACATCTTCATCGGGCATTACCCCAAGCGCCGCGGCGGCGCGATCAACTGGGACGAGGCCCGGCGTCAGGCCAGGGCCATTCTGAAGGAGCTGGACGCCGCCGATCTGGATGTCGACGCCAGGGTGTCCCAGCTGTCGGTGGCCCAGCGCCAGCGGGTGGAGATCGCCCGGGCCATGAGCCTGAACGCACGGATTCTGATCCTCGACGAACCGACCGCGGCGCTCTCGGAAAAAGACGTTCTGCGCCTGCTCGACGTGGTCAGGGGATTGAAGGGGCGCGGGGTCGGGGTTCTTTACGTCAGCCACCGGATGTCCGAGATCTTTCAGATCGCCGATCGTCTGACGGTGCTGCGGGACGGGGAATTCATCGCCACCAACCCGGTCGGGGATGTCGACGAGGACAAGATCGTCTCGATGATGGTGGGGCGGTCCATCGATCAGCTGTTTCCCAAGGTCGCCCCCGTGATCGGCGCGCCGGTGATGGAGGTGCGCAACCTCAATCGCGGGCCGATGGTGCGCGACATATCCTTCACCCTGCGCCGGGGCGAGATATTCGGCATCGCCGGGCTGGTGGGGTCGGGGCGCAGCGAACTGGCGCACACGCTGTTCGGCCTCGCGCCGGCCAGCTCCGGCCAGATCCGCATCAACGGCCGGGAGGTCACGATCGCGTCGCCGGCGGCGGCGCGCGATCTCGGCCTGGCCTATGTGCCCGAGGACCGCAGCACGCAAGGCCTGGTGCGCTCGATGGACATCAAGCAGAACGTCTCCATGGCCGCCCTGAAGCGCGTCGCCTGGGGGATCTGGATCCGCCCCGACCTTGAAAGACGGCGCGGGGCCGCGGCGATCCGGAAACTGGGGGTGCGGGCGGCCGACGGGCCGGACCAGATCGTGACCCGACTTTCCGGCGGCAACCAGCAAAAGGTCGTGGTCGCCAAATGGCTGGAAACCCGGCCCGACATCCTGATCCTGGACGAACCGACGCGCGGGGTCGATGTCGGGGCCAAGGCCGAAATCCACAAGCTGATCGGCGAACTCACCCTGTCGGGACTGGCGATCTTGATGATTTCAAGCGAAATGCCCGAAATCCTTGGCATGAGCGACCGGGTGATGGTGATCAACAGCGGCCGCAACGCCGGCGTGTTCGATCGCGACCGGCTCAGCCCCGAGCTGCTGGGCCAGGCGATGACCCGGGACATGCGGGTCCCCGCGCCCGCGCCGGGAAACGCCGGCGGGCAGCCGGGGAACGCCGGCGGGCGGCCGGGCGAGACCGCAGGAACGGCGCCGGGGCGGTCTGATGAGTGAAGCCCGCGACGCGGCCCCGGCCCCGACGGCCGCCAGCGGCAGGCTGGCGCTGTTCCTGCGCGGCTACGGGCAGGAAATCGTCATAGCCTTGGCGCTGGCGGTTCTTTTCGTGGTCGTGGGGGCCGTCAACCCGCGCTTTCTCGGCGCGGGCAACCTGACGACCATCTTTTCGGGCAACGCCTACATCGCGGTCGCCGCCATCGGCATGTCGATGGTGATCATCACCGGCAACATCGACGTTTCGGTCGGCGCCCTGATCGGGGTTCTGGCCACCATCTCGGGCACGCTGGCGGCGGACGGATACCCGGTGATCGTCGCCTGGACCGCGCCGGTCGTCGTGGGCGTCGCGGTCAACGCCTTGGTGGGGGTTCTGGTGGCTTACGCCAGGATTCCCTCGATCGTGGTGACGTTGGGCATGCTGTCCATCCTGCGCGGCGGCCTGATCAGCGTCACCGAAGGCGCCTGGGTCAGCGGCTTTCCGCCCGAATTCATGATCGCCCAGAAAAAGATCTTCGGACTGGCCGCCCCGGTGATCTTCATGGTGGTCCTGACCGTTCTGGCGTTCCTGTGGATGCGCTATTCGGCCTTCGGGCGTTCGCTGTATGCGGTTGGCGGCAATCCGGAGGCGGCGCGGGCCGCGGGCATACCCGTCGAGCGGCGGATCGTTGCGGTTTTCATGATCCACGGCGCCTTCGCCGGGCTGGCCACCGTGCTGTTCGCCACGCAGTTGAGCATCATTCAATCCACCGTCCCGCCGAACCTTGAACTGACGGTGATCATGGCCTCGGTCATCGGCGGGGTGTCGATCCTCGGCGGCCTGGGGTCGGTGATCGGCTCCACCCTCGCGACGATCCTGTTCGCCGCGATCGGTTCGGCGATGATCTTCATCTCCATTTCCGCCTATTGGCTGCGGGCGGTGATCGGGACCCTGATCCTGATCACCGTGCTGGCGGACATGATGCGCCGGCGCCGGGCGGGACGGGAATGACATGAAAAAGCTCATTCGCCACGAATCGATCCTCGCGGTCCTGTGCATCCTCGCGATCGCCTTTCTGGTCACCCAGACCGACAAGTTCCTGACCGTGGACAACCTGCTCAATCAGGGCCGGCTGATGACCGAGGTCGGGTTGGTGGCCATCGCCATGACCTTTGTCATCTGCACCGGGGGGATCGATCTTTCGGTCGGCTCCATCGTCGGGCTGGCGGCGATCCTGGGCGGGGTGTTCTGGCAAAAGCTGGGCCTGCCCCTGCCCCTGGCCATGTTCCTGGCCGTCGTCGTCGGCACGTTCGCCGGCATGTTCAACGGCCTGATCATCGTGCGCTTCGGCGTCCCGCCGCTGATCGCCACGCTGGCCACGCTGGCGCTGTATCGCGGGCTGGCGGAGGGCATCTCCCAGGCCCGCTCGACGCGCGGATTTCCCGAATGGTTCTACGTGCTCGGTCAGGGCGAGGTCGCCGGAATCCCGACCCAGCTGTGGATATTCGGAACGACGGCGCTGGCGGGCGCGCTGATCCTGGGTCTGACCACCTGGGGGCGCGTGGTCTACGCCATCGGGGCCAACGAGGTGGCCGCGCGGTTTTCCTGCCTGCCGGTCGATCGGGCGAAAATCGCGGTCTACACCGCGTCGGGCGCCGTGGCGGCGACGGCCGGCGTGATCTTCGTGTCCCGGGTGTCGACCACCCGCTCGGACATGGGCACGTCGCTGGAGCTCGACGCCATCACCGCGGTGGTCCTGGGCGGCACCAGCATTTTCGGCGGGCGGGGCACCGTGCTGGGCACGCTTCTCGGCCTGGTTCTCATCCAGTCGCTGAAAAACGGCCTTTCCCTTTCCGGCGTCAAGGGGGACGGCACCACGGTTCTGATCGGGGCGGTGCTGATCGCCACGCTGCTGATCAGCAACCTGATCCATCGAGATGGTTCGCGGTAGGAATCTCAAGAACGAACCGGCGCTGCCAACCCGTTCGCCGGTCGTGAACAACAAGGAGGAAACGATGACACGCAAACTGACGAGCGCGGCGACCCTGGCGGCGGTGATGTCGCTGAGCTTCACCAACGCCTACGGGGCGAACTGGACCGGGGCCGACGATCAGGCCACCAATCCCCTGGCCTGCGACGGCGCCGCGACCGCGGTCGCGGCCCGCGACTATGACGGCGGATCGACCGTCAACGCGCCGGACCGGGCGGGCAAGCCCCTGACCGTGGTCGACGTGCCCAAACTGGTGGGCATCGGCTATTTCAGCGCCACCACCAAGGGCATCACCGAGGCGGCCGCCGAAATGGGCAGCATGAAGGCCACCACCGACGGATCGACCCGGGCCAACATCGACGATCAGATCACCCTGATCGACAACTACATCACCCAGGGCGTCGACGGCATCCTGTTCGCCGCCAACGATCCGGTCGCCATCGCCCCGGTGCTGCGCAAGGCGCTGAACGCGGGCATCAATGTGGTCGGCTACGACGCCAATTCCGAACCCGACGCCCGCAACTGGTTCGTCAACCAGGCCGAATTCAACGGCATCGCCAAGACGCTGATCGACGCGCTGGCCGACGAGATCGGCGAGGACGGCGCGTTCGCCATCGTCACCTCGACCTTCACCACCCCGAACCAGGCCCGCTGGATCGCCGAGATGGAGGCCTATCAGGCCCAGTGCCACCCGAAGATGACCTGGCTTGAAACCGTGGAGGCCCAGGAAGACAACATCCTGTCGTTCAACCAGGCCAACACGCTGCTCAACAAATACGGCGAGGATCTCCAGGGCATCGTCGGCATGACGTCGGTGGCCACCCCCGCCGCCGCCGACGCGGTCACCCAGTCCGGGTTGTGCGGCAAGGTCGCCGTCGTCGGGCTGGCGACCCCCAACGCCATGAAGCCCTATGTGGCCTCGGACTGCGTGAAATCGGTGGTGCTGTGGAACCCGGTCGATCTGGGCTACGCCGCGGCCTATGTGATGCGCGCGGTCGCCGACGGCACGCTGAAGCCGGGCGACGCCTCGGTCGAGGCCGGCAAGCTCGGCACGCTGCAGGTGATCAACGGCAGCGAGATCCTGCTGGGCTCGCCCTTCGTCTTCAACAAGTCCAACATCGAAGGCTTCGATTTCTAGGCGACAGTCCGGAAGCGGGCGGGCCCGCGCGCCAGCGGGCCCGCCTCGCCGCCTCCCCCCTCGTTCCGCGGAGTGATCCACATGACGGCCCAACGCCTGCCCGACAAGTGGGACGCCACCCACGCCGCCGGCCTGGATGAACCGGGATTGCTGCTCTATCGGTCCAATCTGCTGGGCTCCGATCACCGGATCACCAATTACGGCGGCGGCAACACCTCCGCCAAGGTGCGGGACAAGGACCCGCTCACCGGCGCGCCGACCGACGTGCTCTGGGTCAAGGGGTCCGGCGGCGATCTGGGCTCCATGCAGCTGTCCGGCTTCGCCACGCTCCGCATGGACAGGCTGAACAGCTTGCGAAAGATCTATCGCGGCGTCGAATTCGAAGACGAGATGGTCGCTCTCCTGCCCCACTGCACCTTCAATCTCAATCCGCGCGCCGCCTCCATCGACACGCCCCTGCATGCCTACGCGCCCTTCAGACACGTGGACCACATGCATCCCGACGCCATCATCGCCATTGCCGCGGCCCGTGACGGCCAGGCCCTGACGCAGGAGATTTTCGGCGACCGGATCGGCTGGCTGCCCTGGAAGCGGCCCGGCTTCGAACTGGGGCTGCGGCTGAGCCGGTTCATCGCCGAAAACCCCGACGCCAAGGGCGTCATCCTGCAAAGCCACGGCTTGTTCACCTGGGCGGACAGCTCCAGATCCTGCTATGGCCTGACCCTTGAAATCATCAACCGGGCCATGGCCTGGCTGGACGGCAAGACCGCCGGCGCGGCGGCTTTCGGCGGCCCTCGGCATGCGCCGCTCTCTCCGGCGCGCCGCTTTGCCGTGGCCGCCAGGCTGATGCCGGCCATTCGCGGGCTGATCAGCCGGGACGCGCGCAAGGCGGGCCATTTCGACGACGGCGAAGCGGCGCTCGAATTCGTCTGCAGCCATGACATGGCGGCGCTGGCGGCGCTGGGCACGTCCTGCCCCGACCATTTCCTGCGCACCAAGATCCGGCCGCTGGTGATCGATTTCGACCCGCTGAACCCGGATGCGGAGGCGACGATCGCCGGCCTGCCGGCGCAGGTCGAAGCCTATCGGGAGGAGTATGCGGCCTATTGGAAGCGCTGCGCCAACCCCGACAGCCCGGCGATGCGCGACCCCAACGCCGTGGTCTGTCTGGCCCCGGGCGTCGGCATGTTCACCTTTGCCCGGGACAAGGCGACAGCCCGCATCGCGGCCGAATTCTACACCAACGCCATCAACGTCATGCGCGGGGCGAGCGCGGTTTCGACCTATCAGGCCCTGCCCGAGCAGGAGGCGTTCGACATCGAATACTGGGCGCTGGAGGAGGCCAAGCTGCAACGCATGCCGGCGGCGAAATCGCTGGCCGGGCGCGTGGCCTTCATCACCGGCGGCGCCGGGGGCATCGGCCGGGCCACCGCCCGGGAACTGCTCCGGCACGGCGCCTGCGTGATGCTGGCCGACATCGACGCCGAGGCCCTGACCCGCGTCGGCGCGGAGCTGGCCGCCGATTTTTCCGGCGATGTCGTGGACATGGTCGAGATGGACGTCACCGCCGAGCATGACGTTCAGGGCGCCTTCGAAAAGACCATGGTGCGTTTCGGGGGGGTCGACATCGTGGTCTCCAATGCCGGCATCGCCGCTTCGGCGCCGGTGGAGGACACCAGCCTGGCGCAGTGGGACAAGACCATGGGCATTCTTTCGACCGGGTATTTCCTGGTCTCCCGCGAGGCGTTCCGCTGTTTCACGCGCCAGGACATCGGCGGCGCGGTGGTGTTCGTGGCGTCCAAGAACGGCCTCGCCGCCTCGCCCGGCGCCAGCGCCTATTGCACGGCCAAGGCCGCGGAAATCCATCTGGCCCGCTGCCTGGCGCTGGAGGGCGCCGAACGCGGCATTCGCGTCAACACCGTCAATCCCGACGCGGTGCTGCGCGGATCGAAGATCTGGACCGGGGAATGGCTGGAAGCGCGATCGAAAGCCCACGGCGCCGACAAGCGGGGCCTCGAGGAACACTACCGGCAGCGATCCTTGCTCAAGCGCTCGGTCTTTCCCCATGACATCGCCCGGGCGGTCTGTTTTCTCGCCTCGGACCAGTCCGAGAAATCCACCGGCAACATCATCAATGTCGACGCCGGCAACATCAATGCGTTCACTCGCTAGGGGCGCCGCGATGGGGCGCATGACATCGCAGGCGATCAAGGGGACGACCCGGCCGCGCAGGACCGCCATCGGCGACACCCGCTTCGGAGCGTCGGGCGACGGCGGCGGCGACGGCGGCGACGTTTGAACGAAACCAGCACGGATCGGACGCATGGACCGACATCAAACGATTCTGGCGCTGCTGCGGGACCGCCCGTTCGCCTCGGTGCGCGATCTGCAAGCCACCCTCGACGTATCCGCCTCCACCATACGCCGCGACATCGACCGGCTGGACGATCTGGGCCTGGCGCGCAAGGTCTACGGCGGCGTCGCCACCCGTGAAGGCTCGACCCGCTCCAACCAGCCGGCCCGCCCGTTCGACGAAAACCTGGGACTGGCGGTCGAAGCCAAGCGCGCCATCGCCCGCGAGGCGGCGAAACTGGTGCGCGACGGCGACCGCCTGATCGTTCACGCCGGATCGACCTGCTATGCGCTTGGGGTCCTTCTGGCGCGGCGCAACGTGACCCTGTTCACCAACTCCGTGCCCCTGGCGGCTTTCCTGGGGGAAAACGGCGCCTGCAACCTGAACGTCGCCGGCGGCGAAGTGCATCGGGAGCCGGGAACCTTCCATGACCCGAACCGGGTCTCGAACCCGTTCTTCGCCTCGCGGTTCTTTCTCGGCGCGCAAGGCGTCGGCCCGGAAGGCCTGCTTGAATCCCACCCGCTGATCGTCGAACTGACGCAGATGTTCGCGGCTTGGGTCGATGAGATCATCGTCATGATCGACAGCCGGAAATTCGATATTCACGCCCGCATCGTCGCCCTGCCGTTTTCCCGCGTCGGCGTGGTGATCACCGACGAGAACGTCAGCGACAACTGCGCGAAGATGCTCGAGGATCAGGGGGTGGATCTGCGCGTCGTCGCGATCGACCCGGAGGGGTCCTGACATGACGCCCGGCGACGCCCCCCCAACCGCCCCCGCAACCGCCCCCGCAACCGCCCCGCCAATCGCCGTGGTGGATCTGGGCAAGACCAACACCAAGATCTTCGTGTTTTCCGATCAGGGCGACATCGTCGAGGAATATCGCACCGCGCCGCATTGGGTGGCGGCGAACGGCGTCTCGATCCTCGACGAACCGGCCAGCGCCGCCTGGATCCGGGAAAAACTGGCCGATGCCGCCGAAAGGCATTGCATAGGCGGGGTGATGTTTTCGGGCCATGGCTGCACATTCGCGCTGATCAGGGGGGGCGACCTGGCGCTGCCCATTCTGGATTACGAACAGGCGGTCCCCGCCCGCTTCAGCGACATCATCGCCGCGCAGATCCCCGATTTCAGCGAAACCTGTTCGCCGCCCCTGCCGCTGGGCCTGAACTTTTCGCGCCATCTGCTCTGGATGGAACTGGCCCACCCGGAAACCTGCGCCCAGGTCGACGCGATTCTGACCTATCCTCAGTACTGGTCGTGGCGGCTGTCGGGGCAAAAGCGCAGCGAGGTCTCCTATCTCGGCTGTCATTCCGACCTCTGGGCGCCGTTGAAGGACGATTTCTCCTCGCTGGTCGCGGCCCGCGACTGGCGCCCGAAACTGCCCCGCTTCGCCCGGGCCGGCGAGGTGATCGGCCATTGCGCGCTCAAACTGGCAAACGGCGCGGAAAAAACCATCTCGGTGCATAACGGCGTGCATGATTCCAACGCCGCCCTGCACTACCATCGTTCGGTGACCGAAGGGAATTTCACCCTGGTGTCGACGGGAACCTGGGTCATCATCTTCAACCCGGACTGCCCGGCGGCGGCGCTGGACATGCGCCGGGACATGCTGGCCAACGTCACTGTCGATCATGAACCGGTGGCGACGATCCGCTTCATGGGCGGGCGGGAAAACGACCTCGTCGCCCGGGGCGAGCGATCGAAGACCAGCCCCTCGACGATCGAAAGCCTGATCGAACGGGACATGTTCGCGCTGCCCGGCTTCGCCGCCGCCGGACCCATGGCGGATATCGAGGGCGGGCTGATCGGCCCGGCGCCCGGGCCCGGGGACCACGCGGCGCTGGCCATCCTCTACGTGGCCCTGATGACCGATCTCTGCCTGGATCTGATCCAATCGGACAATCCGCTGATCATCGACGGGGGGCTGGTGAAATCCCCGGTCTACGCCGGCCTGATCGCGCAATTGCGGCCCGGCCAGAGCGTGCGCGCCAGTCCGGTTTCCGAGGGCAGCGCCCTGGGCGCCGCGGCGCTTGCCTTCGAGGCGACCGGCCGCCGCCCCTTTGCCGGAAATCTCCACCCGGTCCAGCCGCTCGGCGTCGCGGGCCTGCGCCGGCATCGTCAACGCTGGCGCGCGCTGGTCGATCACGCATGGGCCAAGCGCGGCTATCCCGAGGGGATCGCGCCGCGGCCCATCGCGCAGGCCTCATGCGCGGGCGAGCAAGGATAGCCCCCCGGCATGAATTCAACGCCCCGCGCCCGGATCGCCCCCGGACCGGCGCCGCCAGACATGATCCGCGCGAAATCGCGCCGCGTGGCGCGCAGGCGAAAAGCAGCCGGCGCGCCGCCACGCGCGATCGCCATCCAGATCAGCGGCAAACTGGCGATCCCTGCAGGACTCGAACCTGCAACCTGCTGATTAGAAGTCAGCTGCTCTATCCAGTTGAGCTAAGGGACCGTCTGCGGCGCATTTACCGTCCCCCGCGCCGCGCGGTCAACCGTCGCCAGATCGACCCGCGCCCCCTTCCCGCCCGCGACATTGCGCCCGCGCCCTTCCCCCCCGCCCCGCGCTGCGCTATGACGCGCCAAGCCAGCAGGAGCCCCGGACATGACCATCAGGAACCGCCTGACCTACCGCGACGCCGGCGTTGACATCGACGCCGGCGCCGCGCTGGTCGAACGCATCAAGCCCGCCGCCGCCGCCACCCGCCGCCCCGGCGTCATGGACGGGCTCGGCGGCTTCGGGGCGCTGTTCGACCTCGGGGCCGCGGGCTTCAGGGACCCGGTGCTGGTCGCCGCCACCGACGGCGTCGGCACCAAGCTGCGCATCGCCATCGACACCGGCGAACTTGACGGCGTCGGCGTCGACCTGGTCGCCATGTGCGTCAACGATCTGGTCTGCCAGGGCGCCGAGCCATTGTTCTTCCTCGACTATTTCGCCACCGGCAAGCTGTCCGTGGACGAGGGCGCGCGGGTGATCGCGGGCATCGCCAGGGGCTGCAAGTCCGCCGGCGCGGCGCTGATCGGCGGCGAGACCGCCGAGATGCCCGGCATGTATCCGCCCGGCGATTTCGACCTCGCGGGGTTTGCCGTCGGCGCCATGGAGCGCGGCGCCGCCCTGCCCGTCGCCTGCGTCCCCGGCGACGTGCTGCTGGGACTCGCGTCCAGCGGCGTGCATTCCAACGGCTACTCGCTTGTCCGCCGCATCGTCGAGATCAGCGGCCTGGGCTGGGACGCCCCCGCGCCCTTCGCGCCCGACCAGCGCCTCGGCGCCGCGCTGCTCGCCCCCACCCGCATCTACGCGCGCCCGGCGCTCAGCGCGATTCGCGCCGGCGGAGTGCGGGCGCTGGCCCATGTCACCGGCGGCGGGCTCGCGGAAAACCTGCCCCGCGCGCTGCCCGAAACCCTCGGCGCGGACATCGCGCTCGACGCCTGGCCGCTGCCGCCGGTGTTCGGCTGGCTGATCGAGACCGGCGGCGTCGCGCCGGACGAGGCCCTGAAAACCTTCAACTGCGGCATCGGCATGGCGCTGGTCTGCGACCCGGCCCGCGCCGACGCGATCGCCGATCTGCTGCGCGCCGAGGGCGAGACCGTGCGCCGCATCGGCGTGGTCTCCGAGGAAGCCGGCATCCGCTTCGCCGGGGCGCTTGCGTGAGCGCCGCCAAACGCCGCGTCGCCATCCTGATCTCGGGCGGCGGCTCCAACATGCTCCGCCTGCTGGACTCCATGCAGGCCCCCGACCACCCGGCGACCCCGGCGCTGGTCCTCGCCAACGACCCGGACGCCGGGGGCCTGACGAAAGCCGCCGCGCGCGGCGTCGCCACGGCCGCCATCGACCACCGCCCCTACAAGGGCGACCGCGCCGCGTTCGAATCGGCGCTGCAGGCGAAACTGGCCAGGGCCGGCGCCGACCTGATCTGCCTCGCCGGGTTCATGCGCATCCTGACCCCGGGCTTCATGGATTTCTGGCGCGGGCGCATCATCAACATCCACCCGTCATTGCTGCCGCTGTTTCGCGGGCTGCACACCCATCGGCGCGCGCTCGACGCCGGCGTGGCGGTGCATGGCTGCACGGTGCACGAGGCGACGGCTGATCTCGACGAGGGCCCGATTCTCGGCCAGGCGGTCGTGCCGGTGATCGAGGGCGACACCGCCGAAACCCTCGCCGCGCGGGTGCTGAAACAGGAACACCGCCTGTATCCGGCGGCGCTGCGCCGCTTCGCCGCCGGCGACCGGCGCAAGCTGGCGATTCTCGACCAGCCCTGACGCGTCCGGGAATCGCCCCGCCGCGCGAATGGCAAAACACCGCCAGCCCCGGGCGCCAACCTGAAGGCCGCCCCCGCAAGGGGGCGGCCTGAGGAATCGCTTGCCCGCCGTCAGGCGGGCGCCGTCTGACTGAACCGCGGCTCAGCCCACCAGTTCGAGACCCGAGAAGAAATAGGCGATCTCCACCGCCGCGGTCTCCGGCGCATCGGACCCGTGCACCGAATTCTCGCCCAGCGACAGCGCGAATTCCTTGCGGATGGTGCCCTCGGCCGCCTCGGCGGGGTTGGTGGCGCCCATCACTTCGCGATTTTTTGCGATCGCGCCCTCGCCTTCCAGCACCTGCAGCACCACCGGCGCCGAGCACATGAATTCCACCAGTTCGCCGAAGAACGGCCGCTCGCGGTGCACCCCGTAGAAGGTCCCGGCCTGATCCTCGGTCAGCCGCACCCGCTTCTGGGCGATGATGCGCAGCCCCGCGGCCTCGAACTTGGCGTTGATCGCGCCGGTGAGGTTGCGGTTGGTGGCGTCCGGCTTGATGATGGAGAGCGTGCGCTCGACGGCCATGGGGGTATCCTCTCGCTATGGCGGGACGGGGAAAACCCCCGCCCCGAACGGCATCCGTTTCGCGCGCCCGATAGCATGGGCTCGATAGAATGGGAAGGACCCGCATGAAAGCGCATTTCCAGATGATGGCCGCCTACAACGCCTGGGCCAACGCGCGGCTCGCCGCCGCCTGCGCGGCGCTGCCCGACAGGGACCGGCGGCGCGACCTCGGGGCCGCCTTCGGCTCGCTGCTGGGCACGATCAATCACCTGCTGGTCACCGACGTGCTCTGGTGCGCGCGCATTCGCGGCGACCCGCCGCCGCGCTGGCCGCTCGATCACATTGCGCATGACGATTTCGACGACCTCGCCGCCGCCCGCGCCGCCATGGACGACGACATCATCCGACTCGCGGAGGAGCTCACCCAGGCCCGCATCGCCGCCGACCTCGCCTATGTGAACGTCGCCGGCGAAAGCCAGACCCAGCCGCTCGGGCAGGTGCTGGCGCATGTCTTCAACCACCAGACCCACCATCGCGGCCAGTGCCACGCCATGCTCACCCGCCTGACCGGCGCCGCCCCGGCGCTCGACCTGATCTATTACGTGCGAGAACAGACCTGATGAGAGACCCCTGCTGGTTCGAGGATTTCACCCCCGGAACCGTCATCACCACCCCCGGCGCCACCATCACCGAAAGCTCGATCCTCGATTTCGCCTTTCGCTTCGATCCCCAGCCCTTCCATCTCGACGTCGAGGCGGCCAGGGACTCGATCTATGGCGGGCTGATCGCCTCGGGCTTCCAGACCATGATCACCGCCTTCCGGCTGTTCCAGGCGGAAAAGATCATGAACCCCTCCTCCCAGGGCTCCCCGGGCATGGAGGAGATCCGCTGGATCGCCCCGGTGCGCCCCGGCGACACCATCCACGTGGTCGCCGAGGTGCTGGAGGCCCGCGTCTCCGCCTCCCGTCCGCATCTCGGCATTTGCCGCATCGGCTACGCGGTGCTCAACCAGCGCGACGAGGAGGTGATGCGCTGGACCTCCGCCGGGTTTTTCCTGCGCCGCCCCGAAAACCGCCCCGAAGACCGCCCCGAAGACCGCCCCGAAAACCATCCCGAAACCCGCCCCGCCTGAGCCCCCCTGTCGCGCCCGGCTTTCCAACGCCCGCGCGGCAGGCTAAACCGCCGCCCATGCTCGCGATTCGCAACATAACCTTCGCCATGGCCGGAAAGCCGTTGTTCGAGGACGCCTCGGCCATCGTGCCCACCGGCAAGAAGGTGGGCATCGTCGGGCGCAACGGCGCCGGCAAGACCACGCTGTTCCGCCTGATCCGGGGCGAATTGCCGCTCGACGGCGGCAGCATCGAAATCCCCCGCGGCGCCCGCATGGGCGGCGTGGCGCAGGAGGCCCCGGCCTCCGATGACAGCCTGCTGACCACCGTGCTCGCCGCCGACGCCGAACGCGACGCCCTGCTGGCCGAATCCGAAACCGCCCAGGACCCCGCCCGCATCGCCGAGATCCACATGCGGCTGGCGGAGATCGACGCCCATTCCGCCGAGGCCCGCGCCGCCTCGATTCTGCACGGGCTCGGCTTTGACGCGCCCGCGCAGGCCCGCGCCTGCAAGGAATTTTCCGGCGGCTGGCGCATGCGCGTGGCGCTGGCGGCGGTGCTGTTCTCGCGCCCCGATTACCTGCTGCTGGACGAACCGACCAACTATCTCGACCTCGAAGGCGCGGTCTGGCTCGAAGGCTTCCTGGCCACCTACCCCGCCACCATGCTGGTGATTTCGCATGATCGCGGGCTGCTCAACCGCGCCGTCGACAACATCCTGCATCTGGAACACCGCAAGCTGACCCTCTATGGCGGCCGCTACGACCAGTTTGAAACCGAACGCCGCCTGAAGCTTGAACAGACCGCCTCGGCGGCCCGCAAGCAGGACGCCCAGCGCGCCCATATCCAGAGCTTCGTCGACCGTTTCCGCTACAAGGCCAGCAAGGCCAAGCAGGCCCAGGCCCGCCTGAAGATGCTCGAACGCATGAAGCCCATATCCGCGCTGGTGGAAAACGCCGTCTCCGGCTTCGCCTTCCCCTCGCCCAGGGAACTGGCGCCGCCGCTGATCTCGGCCGAGGACGTGGCCATCGGCTATGACGGCAAGCCGGTGCTCCGGCGCCTGAAATTCCGCATCGACCAGGATGACCGCATCGCCCTGCTCGGCGCCAACGGCCAGGGCAAATCGACGCTGTCAAAGCTGATCGCCGGGCGGCTGAAGCCGTATGAGGGCAGCTACCGCGCGTCGGGCAAGCTGAAAGTCGGCTATTTCGCCCAGCACCAGGTCGACGAACTGGTGCTCGACGAGACCCCGATCCAGCACATCCAGCGCCGCCGCCCCGACGCCGCGCCGGGCAAGCTGCGCGCCCAGCTGGCGCAATCGGGCATCGGCGCCGACATCGCCGCGACCGAGGTCGGGCGGCTTTCGGGCGGCCAGAAAGCGCGGCTGCTGATGGCGCTCGCCGCCCTCGACGCGCCCCATGTGCTGGTGCTCGACGAGCCGACCAACCATCTCGACATCGAAAGCCGCGAGGCGCTGGTGCAGGCGCTGTCGGCCTATTCAGGCGCGGTGATCCTGGTCAGCCACGACCCGCATCTGGTGGAAAGCGTCGCCGACCGGCTGTGGCTGGTGCATGACGGCGGGGTCAGCGAATTCGCCGGCGACATGGACGATTACCGCCGCCTGCTGCTGTCCCAGCGCGGCGGCGCCAGATCGGGCGGCAAATCCGGCGCCCGGTCGGGCGAGAAACCCGCCGAGGACGGCCAGCGCAAGCAGGCGCGCCGCGACGCCGCGCAAGCGCGCCGCGCGCTCGCCCCCCTGCGCATCGAGGTGCGCAAATGCGAGGACCGCATTTCAAAGCTCGAACAGATGCGCGACCGCATCGACGCCCGCCTCATGTCCCCCGAGCTCTACGCCAATGGCGGCGACGCCGAGTCCCTGCAAATCAAGCGCGGCGAGATCGTCGAGGGGCTGGAGCGCGCCGAATCCCTGTGGATGCAGGCGCAGGAACGCCTCGAACAGGCCCAGCGCGCGGCGGGCTGACCGCCCGCCCCGCCAAACGCGTTTCCGGAGGCAATGGAATGGACGACCCCGACAGTCTCGCCCGCCTCGCCTATCTGGCCCTGCTCGGCGCCTTCATCATCGCCGGCGTGCTCGCCGCCTATCGCGGGCGCATGGGCCGGGGGCTGCGCGACGCGGCGATCTGGCTGCTGATCATCCTCGGCTTCGTCACGCTCTACGGCTTCAAGGACACGCTGATGGGCGGATTGTTCCCGCAGCGCGCGACGGTGGCGGGCGACGAGATCCGCCTGCGCCGCGGCGAGGACGGGCATTTCCGCGCCCAGCTCGAGGTCAACGGCGTGCCGGTGCTGTTCGTCATCGACACCGGCGCCTCCGACGTGGTGCTGACCCGGCGCGACGCCCAGCGCGTGGGCATCGACCTCGGGGCCCTGCGCTACACCGAAACCGCGCAAACCGCCAACGGCCCGGTGAAAGGCGCCCCCGTCGTGCTGCGCACGATCACCCTCGGCGGCGTCACCGACCGCAACATCCGCGCCACCGTCAACCAGGGCGACCTGTTCGGCTCCCTGCTCGGCATGAGCTATCTCGACCGCTTCCGCCGCATCACCGTGGAAGGCGACCGCCTGACCCTGGTTCGCTAGAGCAGATTCCATCTATTCCGGCTCATATCCTGCGGCGGCGAAGTGGTTGGCGCATTCGTTCGGCTCGTATTTTTCGATGACGCCTGCGACGGCGTCCCGGAGGAGGTCGCGACTGCGAGCGGCGGCCTTTCGCAGGAGCGCCTTGAGCTTGGCGAATGCATTCTCGATGGGGTTGAAGTCGGGACTGCAGGGCGGAAGGAAGCGGAGTTCGGCGCCTGCCGCCTCGATCGCGGCGCGCACCGCCTGACCCTTGTGGCTGCCGAGGTTGTCCATGATCACGACGTCGCCGGGGCGCAGCGTCGGGACCAGAACCCGTTCGACACAGGCCTTGAAGATCTCTCCGTTGATCGGGCCGTCGACGAGCATCGGCGCGTCGATGCCGCAGAGGCGCAGGCCGGCGACAAAGGTCGTGGTCTTCCAGTGGCCGTGCGGCATGCCCATGCGCAGCCGCTCGCCGCGGGGCGCCCGCCCGCGGAGCCGCGCCCTCTTCGTGTTCAGCCAGGTTTCATCGATGAAGATCAGACGCGCGGGATCGAGATCGGGCTGCCCATCGAACCAGGCCTGCCGGGCGGCCGCCACATCCGCGCGCACCTGCTCGTCGGCGTGTCCAGACTTTTCTTGACCGTCCAGCCGCGTCGGGAGAAGAAGCGCCAGATGGTGCTGCGCGCGACCGAGACGCCCCTGTCGTCGCGCAGCCGGGCGCGCATCTCATCGAGCGTGATGTCCGGCGCGGCCTCGACCAGCGCGATCAAGAACGTTTCATGCGCATCGAGCGGCGAGCGGGTCGGATGGCCTTGCCGATAGGCCGCCCGATGGCCGATGTCGCGCCAGCGCCGGAGCCAGCGAACCGCCGTCGCCACCCCGATCCCGAACCGCGCCGCCGCCGCGCGGGCCGAACTCCCATCCGCAACCGCGTCCAGAACTCGCTCTCTGAGGTCCGCAGAATACGCTCGCGACATGCTCCCACCTCCACATCTCGTGTGGGCACGGAATCGCACATCAACCCGCATTCGTGAATCCCCTCAACGAATCGGGGAGCCTGAAAACTGCTCTAGCGGTCATTGGAGGGCCGGTCTGCGCGGGGACGGGGGACCACGGATGAGCGGGTTTCATGTCGTTGATATCAGGGGATGTAAAAAAAACCGGCGGATCATGATGACCGCATGGGGTCTCGACATGACGCCGCGCCCCCCGGGACAAGGCATCAGCCGCTGACGCGTTTCTTGACCCAGCGGCCATCTTCCTGCGCCCAGTAGATCGCCTTCAGCCCGGCGCCCGCGGTCGCGCGCCAGGCGGCGCGGGCGGCGTCCAGCGCCGCCGGGTCGTGGCCGTCGAACATCAGCGCCACGCGGGTGAAGCGGGTCATCTCCGCCGGGTCGGCGCGGGCCCCGTCCACCAGCATCAGCACCTCGGCCCCGTTGGGGATCTCGTCCCCCGTCGTCAGGTAGATCGGCTGTCGGTCCACCGATCCGTCGCCCGCCGCGCCATGCGGCAGGAAGCCGTCGTCGCGAAACGTCCAGAGCTGCGCGTTCAGCGCCGCCACCCGCTCCGTCGAACCGGCCCGCAGCACCACCTTCCAGCCCCGCTCAAGGCATTTTTCCAGGATCTCCGGCGCCACGGAGTCCAGCGGGCGCGCCGTCAGGTGATAGAACAGCACTTCGGTCCCGGCCCCCGGTTCGGCCCCCGGTTCAGCCCCCGGTTCGGCGCCCGTCTCGCCCGTCTCGCCGGTCTCGCTCACGGCCCTCAGCCGCCCGACAGCGCCGTCCAGCCGTCGTCGGGATCAAAGGCCTCGATGGCGGCGGCGGCGGCGGCGGTGTCCTCGCCCAGATCCCGTTCATAGATCACCCCGGCGGGCCCGACGATGAAGCTCATCACCCCGCTTTCCCCATAGGCGGCGGGGAAGGCGATCATCGCGAATCCGGCCAGTTGATAGCCGTTGACCATGTAATCCATGGCCCCGCCCGGCGCGCTGTCGCCCTGCGCCGTCAGCACCCGGTAGAAATAGCCCTGAAACGGCGTCGGGTCGCGCCGTTCGCCCTCGACCTCGTAGCCCTCGGCGGCGGCGCGCGCGGCCAGCGGGCCGAACGGGCTCGGCTCCTCTCCGTCCTCGACCGGCCAATACAGCCCGTTCTTGCGCCCCGGGTCGCTGATGAAGGAGTCCGCATAGGCCATGACCCGGTCGCCATCCGGGTCGCGGATCATGAATTCACGCTGCGCGGTGACATAGATGCGCATGGTCTCGATCACGTCCAGCTCGTTCTCGCCGATGCGGCGATTGAGGATCTCGTCGCGCGCCCCGTCGAGGTCGAACGCCCAGCCCGCGGCCGATTTCACCAGATGCACCGGGAAGGGCCATTGCGAGATCCCGACATAGAGCACGGTCTCCCCGTCCTCGCGGGTGATCACGTTGGCCGCGACCCCGGCGGCGTCGGTGAATTCCTCGAATGACTGCTGATCGACCCCGTCGACGCCCGAGGACAGCACCTCGCGCGCGCCGTCCCCGAAAATCGCGAACACCTGTTCGGAATCCCCCGACCCGGCGGCGGCGATCAGCGCCTCGGCGGCGGCTTTGGGGGTCTCGAACACCTGCTGCGCGAACGCCGCGCCGGGAAACGCCGCCGCCAGCGCCATGAACGCGGCGGCGGCGACACTGGTCAATCTTGTCATCTGCATCATCCTCGCTGTTTGAATGTCATCCGCGCCGCCCGCGCCCATTCTGGCGCGACTGCTTGCCCCGCTTGGAGGCGCGATTGGCCTTGCCCCGCGGCTTGCCGGCGCCCGAGAAGGCCGACTTGTCGCGGTTCTTCGGCTTTTTGCGCGCCTTCCTTTTCTTCTTCTTCGCCGGCTGGGCCTGCTTCTGGGCCTGCGCGGGCTTGCGCGCCTTCTTCTTCGCCGGCCGGGCCTGCTTCTGGGCCTGCGCCGGCTTGCGCGCCTTCTTCTTCGCCGGCTTGCGCTGCTGGTTCTGCATCGCGTCGCGGCTGTTGGCGCGGGCGGGGCTGCGCGCCTGGGTCTGCACCGCGTCGCGCCGCCCCTGGCTGCGCGCCTGGGTCTGGGGCCGCTTCTGGGGCTGCTTCTTCTGGGCCTTGGCGGGCGCCTTCGCCGCGGGCCGCTGCGGATCGCGGCGCGCCGCGGCGCGGTTTTTCGGCTGCTTGCTGCGCGCCTTGTTCACGCTTTGCTCGCCGCGCCGGCGTTCGCTGCGCGCCTTGGAGCGATTCTTCGAGCCGCTGTTGGAGAACGAGGAATTGCGGGTCTGCGCCGCGCCGCGCCGCGCCTGGTTTCCGGCGCCGGCATTCTGCCGGTTGGCCTGCTTGCCGCGCTTTTTCAGGTCTTTCTGCACGTCGCGGGCGCGGTTGTCCCGCTTGCCATTGCGCGCGTCGTCGCCGCGCCTGGCCTGCCGGTTCGCGGATTGGTCGCGCGGCTTGCGGTTCTGGACCGCGTCGCGATCCCTGCCCTGCCGATTGGCGCCCGATTTGCGGGCCTTGTTGCCGTTCGCCCCGCCTTTGAGCGCCGCGTGCCGATCGGTCCGGGATTGCGAGCGCCGCGCCTGCCCGGTGCTTTTCCTGTTGCGCTCCAGCTTCTGCTTGCGCTTGCGCTGGTCGCGCTTGTCGGCCTTCCAAACCTCGCCGTTGCGATTGACGTTCACGTTGCGGTTGACGTTCACGTTGCGATTGACGTTCACGTTGCGGTTGACGTTCACGTTGCGGTCGCCGCGGCGGTAGCGGTCGTCGCGGTAATAGGGCGGACGATAGACGCGGCCGCCCCGCCAGCCGACGCTGTGGCCGTAGTAATAGTTGTTATGGTAGTGATCATTGTCGTTGAAGATGCTGGTGATCAGCACCCCGGCCCCGAAGCCCACCAGCCCCGACACCAGCAGATCGGTGTCGGAATGGCCGCTGGAGGTCTGCACCACCGTGGTCGTCGCCGGCTGCGCATACACGGTTTGGGGGGCCGCGACCGGCGCCGGCGCGTAGACCACATTGGGGTCGTAGGTGGGCACGTAGACCACCTCGGGGTCGGCGGGCTCGATGACGATGGCGTCATCCTCGTCGACATTGACCTCCTGGGCCTCGTTGGTCTCGAGATTGCCCACCGCCAGCGCCTGGGCGCGCAGGTCCTGCACCGCGTCCAGCAGGTCCTGCTGCTGCACCACGAAGGCGTCGCCCAGATCCTGCGTCCAGTCCAGATCGTCGGACATCTGCTTGAGCACGGTGGGAAAGGCCAGCAGCGCCTTGACGCTGGGATCCCAGCTTTCGTCGGCGACGGCGTCGAGAACGTCCTCGGGCGCCACGTCCTCGTTGTCGGCGAGCCAGCGCTCGGCCTTCACCACGTCCAGGGGCGAGGTGGCGGCGATCAGGATCTGCGCCAGCAGCGCATCCGGATACAGCGCGATGGGCGAACCGAGATCGAGCAGGTCGCCATAGGTGAACAGCGGTTCCTCGTCGGCCAGCGCCAGGGTTTCCTGCGCGCCGTCCTGCGCGGTCGCGGCCTCGTCGGCCAGTCCCAGGGTTTCCTGCGCGCCGTCCTGCGCGGTCGCGGCCTCGTCGACGTCGTCGGACGCGGCGCGCAGCGGCGCGGCGAAGGCGATTGCGGACAGGCCGAAGGTCAGCGCGATCGCGCGGAGCCATGCAGCCAGACTTGCCGTCTTGCTCATGTAGGGCATCCCCTTCTCCTTGTTGAATGTCGAACGGGGGCGTTTCGAAGTAGACCTCAGCCCCCGCAATCAATCAACCAAATACGCCGGAATAACGTCGATCCCGAGGCGCCTCCCGATGAATTGCGAGACGCCCCGATCAAGGCGCCGACATCCGCGGGACGAAACGCCGCCCGCGCTCAGCCCGGTTCGCGGTCGCGGATCAGCCGGTCCAGCGCCATCACCCCCCAACCAGTGGCCCCGGCCGGGCTCAGGTCCCGCGCGCCCTTGCTCAGGGTCACGCCGGCGATGTCGATATGCGCCCAGGGGGTTTCGTCGCGCACGAAGCGCTTGAGAAACTGCGCCGCGGTGATCGAGCCCGCCGCCCGTCCGCCGCTGTTCTTCATGTCCGCGAGCCGCGATTCGATCAGCTTGTCATAGGCCGGGGCCAACGGCAGGCGCCAGGCGGGTTCGCCCTCGGCGTCGGCCGCCGCCTGAATCGCCTGCGCCAGATCGTCGTCATTGGCGAAATAGCCGGCGGTCTCGTTGCCCAGCGCCACGATCACCGCGCCGGTGAGGGTGGCGAGATTGATCATCCCCGCCGGCTTGAAGCGTTCCTGCGCGTACCAGAGCACGTCGGCCAGCACCATGCGGCCCTCGGCGTCGGTGCTGATGATCTCGATGGTGTCGCCCTTCATCGAGCGCACGATGTCGCCGGGCCGCTGGGCCTTGCCGTCGGGCATGTTCTCCACCAGCCCGACGATGCCGATCACGTTGGCCCTGGCGCCGCGCAGCGCCAGCGTGCGCATGACCCCGGACACCACGGCGGCGCCGCCCATGTCCATGGTCATCTCCTCCATGCCCGAGCTGGGCTTGATGCTGATGCCGCCGGTGTCAAACACCACGCCCTTGCCCACCAGCGCGAAAGGCGCCTCGTCGCCGCCGCCGTTCCAGTGCATCACCACCACCTTGGTGGGGGTGGCGCTGCCGAGCCCGACCCCGAGCAGCGCGCCCATGCCCAGTTCCTCCAGCTCGGGCTTTTCGAGGATCTCCACCTCCAGCCCCAGTTCGCCCATGGCGGCGAGGCGGGCGGCGAAATCCTCGGTGCCGAGCACATTGGCGGGCTCGTTGACCAGATCGCGAGTGAAGAACACGCCCTCGGCGACCGCGGCGCGGGGGCGCGAGGCGGCGGAGACCGCCTCGGGCGCGTCCACCGCGAAGGTCACGTCGCCGGGGGATTTGGGCGTGTCGCCGTGTTCGCCGCCGTCGTCGCCGTCGGTCTTGTAGATGTTGAAGTCATAGGTGCGCAGCGCCAATCCGAACGCCAGTTCGGCGACCAGTTCGGCGTCCCCGACGCCGCCCGCGAACACCGTCGCCGCCTTGGCCCCCAGCGCCTTGGCGATGGCGCCGCCGGTTTTTCGCGCGGCGCCGGCGTCCGGGTCGGCGCCGATCGAGGCGACGATCGCCGCCTCGGCCTTCATGCCCGCGGGCATGGGCATGCGGGCGACGGCGCCCGGCTTGCCTTTCCAGCCCTTTGACGCGACCAGCCGCGACACGCCGCCGCCCATCGCCGCATCCGCCGCTCCGGCGCCCGGGGTCAGGGTTTCGCCCCGGACCAGCACGACAACGACGCCTTCGGTTTCGGGCAGGGCGTTGAGGTCCTCGGCGACGAAGGAAATCTCGACAGGCGCGGTCATGGGCGTTCTCCGGGTTTTGCTTGGCGGCGATCAATGGCGGGGCGGGACCGGCGAACCCGGCGCGCGCCCGAGCGACAACAGGTAGACGCTTGCGCGCCGCATTGCCAGCGCGTCCGATGTCGCGCTGCCGCCGGGCCGGGACGGGGACGGGACGGCGCGGAGGGGGGACGGCGCGCGGGGGGCGCTGGGGGGGAAGGGCGCGAAAAGGACATGACGCGGCGCCTTGCGCCGCCCGGCCCAAAGCGCGATGGTCCGCCCGCGCGCTTTCCCGCGCGCTTTCCCGCGCGTCCTCCCGCGCGTCTTCCCGCGCGACTGGCGCGTTGGGGCGGGCGGCGGCATCGGCGCAACACACATGGCGGAGGCGATGCGCTCGCTCATCGGCAAATACGTTATCGGCCAGATCCTCGGGCCTTTCGGCATGTTCGCGCTGATCTTTCTCGGCGTGGTCTGGCTGACGCAGTCGCTGCAGGTGATCGACACCGTGGTCAACACCGGGCAGTCGGCGCGGGTGTTCGCGGAATTCACGCTGCTGCTGCTGCCTTCGGTGATGACGGTGATCCTGCCGGTGGCGGCCTTTGCGGCGACGCTTTACGCGCTCAACCGCATGTTCATGGAATCCGAGATCGTGGTGATGATGTCCGCGGGCATGAGCCGCCTGACCCTGGCGCGCTACGTCGCGATCTTCGGGGCCATGGTGATGATCGCCATGGGGGTGAACACGCTCTACCTGATGCCCGCCGCCTCGCGCGAGATGCGCGACCGCATTTCCGATCTGCAGGCCGATCTGGCCAACGCGCTGATCCGCGAGGGCCAGTTCATCCACCCCGCCAAGGGCGTCACCGTCTATATCCGGCGCACCGACGACAAGGGGCAGATGGCCGGATTGTTCGTGCAGGACGACCGCGATCCCGCGACCCGCATCACCTACACCGCCAAGCGCGCGGCGCTGGCGCGCACCGCCGACGGCCCGCGGCTGGTGATGTTCGACGGCGCCGCGCAGCGGGTCTCGGCGGGGGACAAGAAGCTGTCGGTGCTGAGCTTTGACAAGCTGGTCTATGACCTCAGCCAGTTGATGCGGCGCGACAGTGAACGCCGGCGCAAGCCCTCGGAATACGCCGCCTGGGATCTGGTCGACCCGGGCGCGGCCATGCTGCAGGGCCGCGCCCCGGGAAAGTTCGTCGCCGAGGGGCATGAGCAGATTTCGGCGCCGCTCTACGCCGTGACCCTGCCGCTGATCGCGCTGGCGGCGCTGCTGGGGCCGGGGTTCCGGCGGCGCGGCTACGGCAAGCGTCTGGTGGCGGCGATCGGCTTCGCGGCGCTGGTGCGCCTGTCGGGGATCGCGGCGAAATCGCTGGTCAGCGGCCAGGCGGATCTGTGGCCGCTGATGTATCTGCCGGCGATCATCGGCGCGCTGCTGGCGCTGTGGGTGCTGTGGCGCGGGTTGCCGGGGCAAAAGACCCGCCCCGCCGCCCTGAACGCCGGTCAGGCCGGCGCGCCGCCGGAGGGCGGGGCATGACCTCCACCCTTTCGCTTTACGTGGCGCGCCGCTTTCTGTCGGCGTTCTTCTCCGCCTTCCTGATCGTGTTCCTGATCGTGGTGCTGGTGGATCTGGTGGAATTGCTGCGCAAGGCCGCCCAGTCCGACGCCGGGTTCGACGAGGTGCTGTGGCTCGCCATCCTGCACGCGCCCTCGCTGATGCTGGTGATCCTGCCCTTCATCGCGCTGCTGAGCTCCATGGCCTGTTTCGCGGCGCTGGCGCGGGGGTCCGAACTGGTGGTGACCCGCGCCGCCGGGGTGTCGGTGTGGCGGCTTCTGGCCCCCTCGCTGCTGGCCGCCAGCCTGATCGGCGCCGCCGCCTTCGCGGTCTACAACCCCATCGCCACCGGCACCCTGCAACGCTTCGACACCCTGAAGGCGCGCTATTTCGGCGATGGCGGCAGCCTGTTGTCGGTGTCCTCCAACGGGCTGTGGCTGCGCCAGAACGGGCGCAGCGGCCAGCAGGTGATCCGCGCCTGGCGGGCCAATCGCGACGGCGCCCAGCTATGGGATGTCAGCGTGTTCCTGTTCGACCGCGAGGACCGGCTGATCGGCCGCGTCGAGGCGGCCCGCGCGGTGCTGGGCGACGGATCCTGGACCCTGCATCAGGTGCGCCGCTGGCGCTTTGACGCCGAGACCCGCGACGCGCCGCCCGAGGAGATCGTGCAGGACACCTATTTCATCGACACCGACCTGACCCGCGAACAGATCCTCGACAGCTTTTCCGAACCGGAGACGATATCCTTCTGGAAACTGCCCGACTTCATCGCCACGCTCGAGGAGTCGGGGTTTTCCTCCAACCGCCACCGCATGTACTGGCAAAGCCAGCTGGCCCAGCCGCTGCTGCTGGCGGCGATGGTGCTGATCGGGGCGGCGTTTTCCATGCGCCCGGTGCGCTTTGGCGGGCTGGGGATCATGGCGCTGGGGGCGGTGGCCACCGGGCTCGGCTATTTTTTCCTCGCCAACGTCACCCAGGCCTTCGGCAATTCCGGGGCCATCGCGGCGCCGCTCGCCGCCTGGATTCCGCCCACCGCCATGGCCTTGCTCGCGATTGGCTTGCTGCTTCATCTCGAGGACGGTTAAAAGGGGTGCGCCGACACGCGGGCTGGCGCGCAAGCCGGTCCGCAAGCCAGACTGCCGAGACCGCGCCGCGCGCGGCGCACGAAGAGGATGCCGCCCTTGCCGCCACCGCCGATCCGCAGCGCTTTCCCGTCGCCCGGCGCCGCCGCGGCGCTCGGTCTCGTCGCGGCGCTCGGTCTCGTCGCGGCGCTGATCGTGGCGCCGGCGCCGGGCGCGCTGGCCCAGGCCGCCGGCCCGCCCCCGTCGGCCGGCGTTGCATCACCCGAAACCCGGCCCGAAGCCCGGCCCGAAGCCCGGTCGGCAACCCAGCCCGTGGCGCTGGTCGCCGACAGCGTGACCTATGACAACGCCACCGGGCTGCTCATCGCCGAGGGGCATGTGGAGGTCTATTACGGCCCGCGCACCCTGACCGCCGAACGCATCGTCTATGACAGCCGCGCCGAGCGCATCCGCGCCGAGGGCGCGGTCACCATCCGCAATCCCGACGGCGCGGTGGTCACCGCGAGCGCCGCCGATCTCGACGCGGATCTGAGGGACGGGCTGATCCGCGGCGCCTACGCCGCCCTGCACAACAACGCCCGCTTCGCGTCGAGCGAGGCGCGGCGCATCGGCGGGCGCTACAACGTGCTGTCGCGCGCGGTGTTCAGCCCCTGCACGGTCTGCCTTGCCGATCCCGTGCCGCTGTGGCGCATCCGCGCCGACCGCATCGTGCATGACGAACAGGAAAAGATCGTTTTCTATGAAAACCCGCGCTTTGACGTGATGGGCGTCACCGTCGCCTGGGCCCCGTATTTCAGCCATCCCGATCCGACGCAAAAGCGCGGCACGGGGTTCCTGACCCCGGAATACCTGCAATCCTCGACTTTCGGCTACGCGGTCAAGGCGCCCTATTACTGGGCCATCGACGACCAGTCAGACGCCACCTTCACGCCCTTCGTCACCACCGATGACGGGCTGGTGCTGGAGGGCGAATACCGCCGGGCCTTCGAAAACGGCGCGCTGTGGCTCAACGGCTCGGCCACGATCAACGACTATGACGGCGAAGAAAAGCTGCGCGGGCATCTGTTCGGCGCGGCGCTGTTCGACCTCGATGACGGGTTCGAGACCGGGTTCACGCTCGCCCAGGCCAGCGACGACGCCTATCTGCGCCGCTATGAATTCACCGAGGACGACCGCCTGACCTCCGAGGCTTTCCTGCGCCACGGCGATGCGCAGGGGTTCGCGGAACTGTCGCTGGTCCGCTTCCAGTCCCTGCGCGACAACGAACCCTTCGGCGACATCCCCATGGCGCTGCCCTCCTTCGAGGCGCGGCGCACCTGGGCGGAGGATTTCACCGGCGGCGTGGTGGGCGTGGATGTCTCCGGCTACGGGCTGCTGCGCAGCGGCGGGCAGGACACCGCGCGGCTCAGCCTCGGGCTGGACTGGGAGGCGCAGCGCGCCCATGCCTCGGGGCTGGTGCTGGGCGGCGCGGCGCAGATCCGGGTCGATGGCTGGAAGGTGGGCGATTCGCCGACCTTCGCCAACGACCTGGACATCCGGGTCGCGCCCCAGGCGGCGCTGGAGCTGCGCTACCCGCTGATCCGGCGCGACGAAACCTCGTCGCTGTTCGGCGGCGGCGTCACGCAGATATTCGAACCGATCGCGCAAGGCGTGGTCGCGCCCTATTTCGACGACACCCCGCCGCTGCCCAACGAGGACAGCGTGCTCACCGAATTCGACGAGACCAACCTGTTCACCCTGCGCCGGCACACCGGCCAAGACGGGTTCGAGGAAGGCTCGCGGCTCAATCTCGGCCTGCGCTACGGCTGGACCGCCGACACGGGCATGGATTTCTCGGCCACCGTGGGGCGGGTCTACCGCGCGCGGGCCATCGACAGCTTCGGCGGCGGCGAGGGGCTGAACGACCGGGAATCCGATTTCGTGTCGGCCTGGTCGCTGTTCCTGCCCGGGGTGGTCAAGCTCAACAACCGCATGCGTCTGGCCGACGACCTGGAATTGCGCCGCAACGAGATCTATCTGTCCACCGACTGGCGCGGGCTGGAACTGAACGGCTACTACATCTACCTGGCCAAGGACGCCGAGGCCCCCGAGGACCGGCAGGAGGCGGCGATCTCGGCCAGCTACGCCATCACCCGGAACTGGACCATCGGCGCCGACCTGCGCCGCGATCTGGAAAGCGACAGCTGGGTGCGCACCGGCGGCAAGATCACCTATCGCAACGAATGCGTGGATCTGGAGGTCTATGCCGGACGGCGGTTCACGAAATCCCGCGACGTGCCGGCCTCCACCTTCTACGGTCTGCGGGTGCGGCTCTGGGCGCTGGGCGGGGGCGGCGGCCCGGCGTCGCAGGCCGGGGCCTGCGCGCCGGTGTATCGTTAGGCCGCGAGACAAGTCGCCAGACCGGCCCGCGCGACAAGAACGAACTGGAATGGAAACACGCAATGCGAAACAACATGCTGCTGGCCGCGACGATGGCCCTGCTGAGCGCGCTGGCGACCTTCGCGGCCGCCCCGCGCACGGCGCTGGCGCAGAACGCCATATCGTCGGTGGCCTTCGTCAACGGCAAGGTGATCACCAATTACGACGTGGATCAGCGCGCGCGGCTGCTCGAACTGCTCGGCGCGCCCGCGGGCGGCGACCTGCAGCGGCTGGCGCTTGACGCGATGATCGACGACCAGCTGAAGCGCGACGCCGCGCGGCGCGGCGGCATCAGCGCCGCGCCCGAACAGATCGAGGCCTCGCTCGCCGCCTTCGCCGCCCAGAACCGCTCCACCCCCGCCAAGCTGGAGGCCAAGCTGCGCAAGGCCGGGGTGTCGCGCGACACGCTGCGCCGGTTCATCGAAACCGAAGTGCTGTGGACCACCTTGATCCGTCGGGATTTCGGCCCGCGCAGCGAGGTCACCGACCTGGAACTGCAGGACGAGATCGAGGCCGAGGGCCTGGACCGCGCCGTCGAATTCGATCTGGCGGAGATCGCCATCCCCTTCGCCGGCAACCGCGACGCGGTCATGGCCCGGGTCGAGGACATCTCCGCCCGCATCAACAACGGCGAGGATTACGCGGCGCTGGCGCGCAAATACAGCCGCGCGCCCACCGCGCGCCGGGGCGGGCGGCTCGGCAAGATCCCCGCCAGCCGCCTGCCGGCGCAGCTGGTCGAGGAACTGCGCGCCCTCCAACCCGGCCAGGCCACCCGGCCGCTGGGCGTGTCAAAGGGCGCGGCGGTGCTGGTGCTGATCGCCACGCACGAAAAACCGATCGAGCTCACCGACGAACAGCGCGAACGGATCCGCGGCCGGATGCTGGAACAGCGCCTCGGGCGGTTCGCCGACGGCAAGCTGCAGGAATTGCGCGCGCAAGCCTATATCGACCGGAAATGACCCCGCCGCTGGCGCTGAGCTGCGGCGATCCTTCCGGCATCGGCGGCGAGATCGCGGCCCTGGCCTGGCGCGCGATGCACGCGCCGATGGCGGGCGCGGCGGGGGGAAGCGCGGCGGGGGGCGCGGCGGCGTTCTTCCTGATCGGCGACGCGGATTGGGCCGCGGGGTTCGGCGCGCCCGTGGCCCGCATCGCCGCGCCCGACGAGGCCGCCGCCGCCTTCGGGACCGCGCTGCCGGTGCTGCACCGCCCCTTCGCCGCCCTGCCCCGCCCCGGCGCCCCCGACCCCGCCAACGCCCCCGCCACCATCGCCGCCATCGCCGAGGCCGCCGCGCTGTGCCTTGCCGGCGACGCCGCGGCCATGACCACCCTGCCGATCAGCAAGAAGGCGCTGTACGACGGCGCCGATTTCGCCTTTCCCGGCCATACCGAGTTTCTGGCGCATCTGGGCGGGGTCGAGCGGTCGGTGATGATGCTGGCGGCCCCGGGGCTGCGGGTCGTGCCGGTCACCATCCACATGCCGCTCGCCGACGTGCCCGCGGCGCTGAGCGGCGAGGCGATCATGTCCGCGGCGCGCATTCTCCACGCCGCGCTGAAATCCGATTTCGCCATTGCGGACCCGCGCATCGCCGTGGCCGGGCTGAACCCCCATGCCGGCGAGGGCGGGGCCATGGGGCGCGAGGAGATCGAGATCATCGCCCCGGCGCTCGACCGTCTGCGCGCCGAAGGGCTGGACCTGACCGGGCCGCTGCCCGCGGACACCATGTTCCACGCCGCCGCCCGCGCCCGTCATGACGCGGCGTTGTGCATGTATCACGATCAGGCGTTGATCCCGATCAAGACCCTGGCTTTCGACAAGGGGGTCAACGTCACGCTGGGCCTGCCTTTCATCCGCACCTCGCCCGATCACGGCACCGCCCATGACATCGCCGGCAAGGGGCTGGCCGATCCCGGCAGCCTGATCGCGGCGCTGGCGCTGGCGCGGGACATGGCGGCGGCGCGGCGCCGGCGCGGCGCGTCATGAGCCTCGCCCCCGACGGGTTGCCGGCGCTGCGCGAGGTGATCGCCGCCCATGGGCTGGCGGCGAAGAAATCCCTGGGCCAGAATTTCCTGTTCGACCTCAATCTGACCGGGCGCATCGCCCGGCGCGCCGGCAAGCTGGCCGAATGCGACGTGCTGGAAATCGGCCCCGGCCCCGGCGGGCTCACCCGCGCGCTGCTGTTCGAGGGCGCCCGCCGGGTGGTGGCGGTGGAGCGCGACGAACGCTGCCTGTCCGCGCTGGCGGAGATCGCCGCGCGCTGGCCCGGGCGGCTCGAGGTGGTCGCCGGGGACGCGCTGAAGGTTGACTTGGCCGCGCATCTGACCCCGCCCTGGCGGGTGGTCGCCAACCTGCCCTACAATGTGGGCACCGAATTGCTGGTCCGCTGGCTGACGCCCGATCGCTGGCCGCCGGGCTGGTCGAGCCTGACGCTGATGTTCCAGCGCGAGGTGGCCGAACGCATCGTCGCGCAGCCCGGATCAAAGGCCTACGGGCGGCTGTCGGTGCTGGCGCAATGGCGCTGCGAGCCGCGCATCGCCTTTGACGTGTCGCCGCGCGCCTTCACGCCGCCGCCCAAGGTCACGTCGTCGGTGGTGCAGATCGAGCCCCTGCCCGCGCCGCGCTTCGCCGCGGATCGCGCGGTGCTTGAACGGGTGGTCGCCGCCGCCTTCGGGCAGCGCCGCAAGATGCTGCGCCAGAGCCTGAAACGCATCGCGCCCGACGCCGTCGGGCTGTGCGCCGCCGCCGGGATCGATGAAACCCTGCGCGCCGACGCGACCTCGATCGCGGCGTTCTGCGCGCTGGCCCGCGCCGCCGGGGCGGGCGCCGGGCAATGAAAAAGGCGCCTCGCGGCGCCTGATCCTGTTCCTTGCCGTTGCGGCGGCGCTCAGCCCGACTCGCCTTCGACGATCGCCGGCTTGGGCGCGGCTTCGGCCGGCTGGGTTTTCGGCTCGGCGGCGACGCTGGTCTTGCGCGGGCGACCGGGTCGGGCGCGCGGCTTGGCCGGCGCGACCGGGGCTTCAACGACGGGGGCGGGCGCGGTTTTCGGTGCGACTGCCGCTGGCGCGGGGGTGGCCTGCGCCGCTGGCGCGGGGTTTGGCGCGACGGCGACGGGCTGCTGCGATTGCGCCTGCTGCCCCTGACCCTGCTGCGGCTTGCCGCCGTCGCGGCGCGGCGACCGGCGACGGCGCGAGGCGCGAGGCGCGTCCGGATCGCGCGCGCCGCCCTCCGGCGTCGGCACCAGATCCGGCTGCGCCGCCGAGGCCGGGTCGATGCCGCCCATCACCGCCGTGTCGGTCTTGCCGTTGAAACCGCCCATGGTGGTTTCCGGCTGCGGCTGTTCGGACAGATCGCGCCCGCGCTGGGGCTGCTGCCGGCCCCCGCCATGCTGGCCGCCCTGCTGGCCGCCCTGGTGGCCATCCTGATGGCCGCCGTTCTGGCCGCCCTGCCGCTGCTGCTGGCCGCCGCCCTGCTGCGCGTCCGGCTGATCGCCGCCATGGCGCTGCTGGGTCTCGACCTGCGCGACATGCAGCATCCGCACGTAATGCTCGGCGTGCTGGAGGAAATTCTCCGCGACCACCCGGTCGCCGGAGGTCTGGGCGTCGCGGGCCAACTGTTCATACTTGTCGATGATCTGCTGGGGGGTGCCGCGCACCTTGCCCTCGGGCCCGGAACTGTCGAACACGCGGTTCGTGACGTTGCCCAGGCTCTTGTTGCGATTGTTCCGGCCGCGGTTGCGGTTGGATTTCTGCGATGATCTCATATTTTTCGGTCTCTGCCCGATATCAGCCCGACCTGGCGCGCTGCGCGCCGGTCTTCCTCTCGCCGGCTCCAACGATCGCGTGGCGCGATGCGCCGGGGATCGGTTTTGCTTATGCGATTGGCTTGTCCATCTCCTCTGAGGTCGAACGCTTCGCTGAACGGGCGAAGTTCTCTGATGGACATGTGGAGGATATACGGCATTCGCCGCCCTGCTCAAGTGAAATAGTGTGAAAATTCGCGCTTTCCGCATCCTTGCGCGGCGAAAGCGGCGTTCATGTAACGGTGGCGCGCAGATCGATGCAGCGCGCGCGCCCGTCCATGTCGTCCAGCAGCCGCCCCCCCGCCAGTCCGGCGGCGGCGAAGATGTCGCGCACCGCCGCGCCCTGCCCGGCGCCGAATTCCAGCAGCGCCCGCCCGCCCGGCGCCAGCCGCGCGCCGATCCCGGCGGCGATGGCGCGATAGGCGTCAAGCCCGTCGCCCCCCGGGGTCAGCGCCTCGGGCGGTTCGTGGTCGCGCACCTCGGGCGCCAGCCCAGCCATGTCGGCGGCGGGGATGTAAGGCGGGTTGGCGACGATCAGGTCGAATGTTTCCGCGATCCCCGCGAACCAGTCGCCGCGTCGCAGATCGGCGCGATCCGCGACGCCAAGCGCCGCCGCGTTGCGCCGCGCCAGAGCCAGCGCCGCCGGGCTTTTTTCCACGCCGACGCCCTGTGCGCGCGGCCATTCCGCCAGCAGCGACAGAAGGATGCAGCCCGATCCCAGACCAAGATCAAGAACCCGCGCCGGCATCGGCCCGTCCAGCGCCGCGGCGACAAGGGTTTCGGTCTCGGGTCGCGGGTCGAGCGCGTCGGGCGAGATTTCGAACCCCCGCCCCCAGAAGTCGCGCCGCCCGGTGATGTGGGACAGCGGGCGGCGCGCCGCGCCCGCCCCCCGCGCCAGAGCGCAACGGGCGCCCACCGCCGCGGCCGGCGGCGCGTC
>NZ_JBWOMN010000056.1:0-46893 GCF_056449545.1 Oceanicella sp.
GCGGGCGGCCCGCGCCCGGCGCCGCCCCCCCCCCCCCCCCGGCCCCGGCTGGGTCGGGCGCATGTTCTGGGGGGCGCTGGGCGGGCTGCTGACGCTGGCGATTTCGGTGGCGGCGTGGGATTTCGTCGCCGGGCTGATGGCGGCCTATCCGGCGCTGGGCTGGCTGGCGCTGGCGCTGGCGGCGACGCTGGTCCTGGCGCTGCTGATCGCGGCGCTGCGCGAGGCGGCGGCGCTGGCGCGGCTCGGCAAGGTGGAAACGCTGCGTCTGGCGGCGGAACGGGCGCTGCGCGGCGACGCCGGCGACGGCGCCACGTCGGAGGCGCGAAAGGTGCTTGCCGGGATCGACCGGCTTTACGCCGCGCGCCCCGATCAGGACTGGGCGCGGGGCCGCGTGGCGGCGCGCGCCGGCGATCTGGTGGACGCCGAGGCGCTGATCAGGCTCGCCGAGCGCGAATGCCTTTCGCCGCTCGACGCCGAGGCCCGCGCCGCGATCGAGACCGCCGCGCGGCAGGTGGCCGGGTTCACCGCCTTCGCCCCCGTGGCGCTGCTGGACGTGACCGCGGCGCTGACCCTGAACCTGCGCATGATCCGACGCATCGCCGAAATCTACGGCGGGCGCGCCGGGGCGCTGGGGTCGTGGCGGCTGCTGCGCGCGGTGGCCACGCATCTGATCGCCACCGGCGCCGTGGCCATGGGCGACGATCTGCTCGGCCCGCTGCTGGGCGGCGGCGCGTTGTCCAAGCTGTCCCGGCGGTTCGGCGAGGGGCTGGTCAACGCCGCCCTCACCGCCCGCGTCGGCGTCGCCGCCGTCGAGGTCTGCCGCCCGCTGCCCTTCGCCGCCCTGCCCCGCCCCAGAGCGCGCAATCTCGTGGCCCGGGCGCTGCGCGGCATCGTGCCGGGCGCGGATCGCGCCGCGCCCCCGGACTGACCCGCGCTCTTCCGGCGTTCACGCCGTTCACGCATTGGCGCCATTGGCGCCGCACTCGCCGCCGCGCCCGCCCCCCCGGGCCAAGACCCAGTTGAAAAGGACACCGACCATGGCTCCTCGCATATTCGGACTGCCCTCGGACATCGCCGGCGGGCTGGTGCTCGCCCTCGCGGCGGCGCTGGGCCTGGCGTTCAAGAACATCGGCGGGCTGGAACCGCTCTACGACGCCTTCCTGTCCACCTACGTGACGGTGAAGGTGGATGACGCCGGGATCTCCAAGCCGCTGCTGCTGTGGATCAATGACGGGCTGATGGCGCTGTTCTTCCTGGTGGTGGCGCTGGAAATCAAACGCGAGGTGGCGCGCGGGTCGCTGTCGACCTGGAACCGCGCGGCGCTGCCGGTGTATTCGGCGGTGGGCGGCATGGCGGCGCCGGCGCTGGTGTTCCTGCTGGTGGTGGGGTTCGACAGCCCCGAGGCCCGCGGCTGGGCGATCCCCGCGGCCACCGACATCGCCTTCGCGCTGGGGGTGCTGAGCCTGTTCGGCAGCCGCGTGCCCACGGCGCTGAAAACTTTCCTGCTGGCGCTGGCGGTGGTGGACGACCTCGGGGCCATCGTCATCATCGCCGCCTTCTACACCGCCGATCTGTCGACCACCGCGCTGCTGGCGGCGGGCGGCGCGCTGGTCGCGCTGGCGGCGCTGAACTTCGCCGGGGTCAAGCGCGGCGCGCCCTATGTGATCCTCGGCGTGGTGCTGTGGGTGGCGGTGCTGAAATCCGGCGTGCACGCGACGCTGGCCGGCGTGGCGCTGGGCTTCGCGATCCCGCTGGAGCCCGACCGCGAGGGCCGCTCGCTGGCCGAGGATTACGAACACGGCCTGCACCCCTGGATCGCCTTCGCGGTGATGCCGCTGTTCGCCTTCGCCAATGCCGGGGTGCCGCTGGCGGGCATGTCGGTGGACAAGCTGATGCAGCCGACGCCGCTGGCCATCGCGCTGGGGCTGTTCCTGGGCAAGCAGATCGGCGTGTTCGGCACCGCCTGGGTCTGCATCAAGCTGGGGCTGGCCTCGCTGCCCGCCTCGATCAGCTGGCGCAAGCTCTACGGGGCCTCGCTGCTGGCGGGGATCGGCTTCACCATGAGCCTGTTCATCGGCTCGCTGGCCTTCTCGGACCCGGCGCAGGGGGATCTGGTGCGGCTCGGCGTGCTGACCGGCTCGATCCTGTCGGGGCTCGCCGGGGCGCTGGTGATGCTGACCACCAGCAAGGCCGGCCCCGAAAAGCCCGAGGAATTCTCGGACGCCACGCGCGCCCCGGTGTGACCGGGCGCGGGGGCGGCCCTTGATGCGAATGATTTGCATTTACACCGGCAAACGGCTGGTGTAGCTTCGCGGCGAAATCAACAGATCCGCGAACCGCAAAGGCCGCCCGCCCATGTCCGACGCCAACGCCATAGACGCGCCGCGCGACCGACGCCCGATCGCCGGAGACACGCCGTCCATGGTGGACTCCTTCCGCTCGGTGCCGGTGCCGGCGCGCGGCCGTTTCATGCGCAGCTTCTTCGCGTTCATGGGCCCGGGGTTTCTGGTGTCGGTGGGCTACATGGACCCGGGCAACTGGGCCACCTCGATCGCCGGGGGCTCGCAATTCGGCTACACGCTGCTGGCGGCGGTGCTGGCCTCGTCGCTGATGGCGATCCTGCTGCAGGCGCTCTGCGCCCGCTTCGCCATCGCCACCGGGCGCGATCTGGCGCAGGCCTGCCGCGACAATTATTCGAAACCGACGGCCTTCGCGCTGTGGGCGCTGGCCGAACTGGCGATCATCGCCACCGACCTCGCCGAGGTCATCGGCGCCGCCATAGGGCTGCAATTGCTGTTCGGCCTGCCGCTGATCTGGGGCGTGGCGATCACCGCGCTCGACGTGTTCCTGATCCTGTGGCTGCAATCGCGGGGCTTTCGCTATCTCGAAGCCTTCATCGCCGCGATGATCCTGGTCATCGCCGGCTGTTTCGTGGGCCAGCTGATCCTGGCGCAGCCGTCGCTGTCGGGGATCCTCGCCGGGTTCCTGCCCTCGCCCGAGATCGTCGCCAACGACAAGATGCTGTATCTGGCGCTGGGCATCCTCGGGGCCACGGTCATGCCCCACAACCTGTATCTGCACACCGGCATCGTGCAGACCCGCGCCTATGACACCGACGAACGCGGCAAGAAGGACGCCATCCGATTCGCGGTGCTCGATTCCACCGTCGCGCTGGGGCTGGCGCTGCTGGTCAACGCCTCGATCCTGATCCTCGCCGCCGCCGCCTTCTACGACAGCGGCCAGGGCGTGGTCGATGATCTGGCCGAGGCCCACGCGCTGCTCGCGCCGCTGCTGGGCGCCAGCATCGCCCCGGGGCTGTTCGCGGTGGCGCTGCTGGCCTCGGGGCTCGCCTCGACGGTCACCGCGACCATGGCCGGGCAGATCATCATGGAGGGGTTCCTGCGCCTGCGCCTGCCGCTGGCGGCGCGGCGGCTGATCACCCGGGGCGCGGCGATCGTCCCGGCGGTGGCGATGATCTACATGTTCGGCGAACGCGGCGCCACGGACCTGCTGATCCTGAGCCAGGTGGTGCTGTCGCTGCAGCTGCCCTTCGCGGTGGTGCCGCTGGTGATGTTCTCGCTGGACCGCAGGCGCATGGGCGCGTTTCGCGCGCCCGTCTGGATGCTGGCGCTGGCGGTGTTCATCGCCGCGACGGTGATCGCGCTGAACCTCAAGCTGCTGATCGATTTCGCCGCCACGCTCTGACCCCGGCGGCGGCCCCTTTTCAGACCAGCCCGAATCGCGCGAACAGCTGCTTCAGGTCCTCCTCGGGCCGCGCCCCGATATGCGAGATCACCTCGCCCGCGCAGACGCAGCCCATGGCGCCGCAGGTCAGCAGGTTGCGCCCCCGCGTCAGCCCGAACAGGAAACCGGCGGCGAACAGGTCCCCCGCCCCGGTGGCGTCCACCCGCGCCATGGGCGCGGCGGGGGCGTGCACCGTGCGCGCGCCGTTGATCACATAGGCCCCCGCCGGGCCGACGGTGACGGCGGTCATCTCGACCTCGGCGCGGGCGGCCTCCATGGCGTCCTCCAGCGAGGCCGACTGGTACAGCGACACCAGTTCGAATTCATTGGCGAACAGCAGGTCCGCATCCTCGCGGATCAGCTTGCGGAACAGGTCGCGGTGGCGCTCGATGCAGAACGGGTCGGACAGGGTGATCGACACCTTGCCCCCCGCCGACTTGACCGCGGCGATGGCCTTGCGAAACGCCGCCTGACTGTCCAAGCCGTCGAACCGGTAGCCCTCCAGATAGATCCACTCGGCGCTGGCCATCAGGTCCGCGTCGATGTCGCCGGGGCCGAGATCGGCGGACACGCCCAGATAGGTGTTCATCGACCGTTCGCCGTCCGGGGTCACCAGCACCATGCAGCGACCGGTTTCCTCGCCGGTCACCGCCATGGGGGCCATGGGGGTGTCGAACCCGACCCCGAGCGCGCGGATGTCATGGGCGAAGATCGCCCCGAGCTGGTCGTCGCGCACCTTGCCCACATAGGCGGCGCGCCCGCCCAGCATCCCCAGCCCGGCGATGGTGTTGGCCGCCGAGCCGCCGGAGATTTCCTGCGCCGGGCCCATCCTGGCGTAAAGCTCCACCGCGCGCGCGGCGTCGATCAGCTGCATGATGCCCTTCTCGACGCCGTTCGCGGTCAGAAATTTGTCCGGCACCCGGCCCAGCACGTCGACGATGGCGTTGCCGATCCCGACCACGTCATAGGTTTTTTGGCTTGCGGTTTGCGACACGAAACATGTCCTTCCAGATTCAGCAGCGCGTTGGTCCCGCCGCGTTTCGGCGGCGGTCGATCAGTTTTCGGTCCCGGCGGCGCCGAGGCGGATCACGGCGTTTTCTCGTCGAACAGGCAAAGGTCGCGGATCAGGCAGCCGGCGCAGGCGGGTTTTCGCGCCTTGCAGTCGTAGCGGCCATGCAGGATCAGCCAGTGATGGGCGTGACCGGCGAATTCCACCGGGGTCTGGTCCTCGATGGCGCGTTCGACGGCGATCACGTCCTTGCCGGGCGCAATGCCGGTGCGGTTGCAGACCCGGAAAATATGCGTGTCCACCGCCTGCGCCGGGTAGTGGAACCACATGTTGAGCACCACATTCGCGGTCTTGCGCCCCACGCCGGGCAGGCTTTGCAGCGCGGCGCGCGACGAGGGCACCTCGCCGTCGAAGGCGTCGATCAGGCGCTGAGACAGCTTGATGACGTTCTTCGCCTTGTTGCGGAACAGCCCGATGGTCCTGATATGCTCGATCAGCCCGGCCTCGCCCAGCGCCAGCATCTTCTGCGGCGTGTCGGCGATTTCGAACAGCCCGCGGGTGGCGCGGTTCACGCCCTTGTCGGTGGCCTGCGCGGACAGGGCCACGGCGACCAGCAGCGTGAAGGCGTTGGTGTGTTCAAGCTCGCCCTTGGGCGCCGGCTCGCGAAGCCGGAAACGGCGGAAGATCTCGCGGATGGCGCGGTAGTCGAGCTGCTGGGTCATGGCGGCGCGGACTATGCGACGATGAACCGGGCGAGCGCAAGCGGCGCGGCGCAAGATTCGGGTGGCCCGGGCGCGCCGAACGCGCGATATCCGATGCCCAGGGAGACAAGCCATGACCGAGATGCGCAAACCCGACCGCGGCTACGCCGGGTCGGGACAGGGGTTTCACTACGATCTCGTGGGGGCGGCGCTGGCGATGATCGAGGCCAACGCCGCCGAACAGCCCTCGCTGGAGGATCTGGCGGCGCGCATGGGGCTGAGCCCGACGCATTTCCAGCGGCTGTTCAGTCAGTGGGTCGGGGTCAGCCCGAAACGCTACCTGCAATTCCTGACGCTGGACCACGCGCGGGCGCTGCTGCGTGAGCGCCACACGGTGCTCGACGCCACCTACGCGACCGGGCTGTCGAGCCCCGGGCGCCTGCATGACCTGTTCGTGCGGTGGGAGGCCATGAGCCCCGGCGCCTATGCCAGCGGCGGCGCCGGGCTGACCATAAGCTGGGGCTGGTTCGACGGCCCGTTCGGCGACACGCTGGCCATGGGCACGGCGCGCGGGCTCTGCGCCATGGGATTCGCGGCCGAGGCCGGGCGTGCGGCGACGCTCGCGGATCTGCGCGCGCGCTGGCCGAAGGCGGATTTCATCGAGGCGCCCGAGGCGCTGGCGCCCTGGGTCTCGGCGGCGTTCGGAAAAGGCGGCGAGGCGCGGTTGCAGCTGATCGGCGCGCCGTTCCAGATCAAGGTCTGGGAAGCGCTGCTGGCCATTCCGTCAGGCCACGTCACCACGTATTCGGACATCGCGCAGGTCATTGGCGCCCCCAGGGCGGCGCGCGCGGTGGGCACGGCGGTGGGGCGCAACCCCATAAGCTGGCTGATCCCCTGCCACCGGGCCCTGCGCAAATCCGGCGGGCTGGGCGGCTATCACTGGGGTCTGCCGGTGAAGCGGGCGATGCTGGCCTATGAAACCGCCCGGCTGGAAACCCGCGAAGGCGCGGCGGCGGGCGGCGGCCCCCCCGCGCCCTGAGGGCGCGGGGTTCGGCAATGGTCGTTCGGCTGGCGGAGGCCTCAGGCCTCCCGCTTGCCGTAGACGGCCTCGTAGGCGATGCCGGCGAGACCGCCGCGCGGCAGGCCGATATCGTCGAGTTCACGGGCGTCGAGCGTCGACAGCTCGGCCAGGGTCTGGCGATACAGGCGCCATTTGGCGAAACGCTCGCGCAGGGCGGCGATGCGGCCGAACAGGCCGAAGAGAATCGAATCGTAAGTCGCGGACGCGACCGGGAGCTGATGAGCGAGAGTGGCCATTGCGGTGTCCTTTCAGTTTGCGGCGGGCGACGCGGCGCGTGCGCCCGTCCGGTGACGCCCTGCGGACGATCGCCGCCATCGGGCGGCGTCGGCAGGTGTTGTTGCACTGCGATATGACTATGTGCGCCGCAACATTCAATGCAGGATCGCGCAAGGCCGCGTTGCGCCGAATGCATGACTGGCCCGGCGAAACGCCCTGAACGCAAGGTTATTTCGCGCCGGGCGCGCGCGGCGCTGGACCCGGGCGCGGTTTCGCGCGAAACACGGGCCATGCTGTCATCCGGGATCCCCGCGCCGCTGCGCCACAAGGCGTTTCGCCTTTACCTGATCGGCGGGTTTTTCGGGCTCAACGGCATGTGGATGCTGCGGCTGGTGATGGCCTGGCTGGCCTGGGACCTGACCGGGTCGGCGACCTGGACCGGGATCGTGGCGTTTCTGGGCTTCGCGCCGACGATCTTCGTCGGACCGCTGTTCGGGGTGGTGGCCGACCGGGTCGATCCGCGCCACGGCATCATCATCACCCAGATATGCCAGGCCGGGTTCGCGATGCTGCTGCTGGGGCTGGCGCGGGGCGGGGCGCTGTCCATCGCGCCGCTGGCGGCGACGGCGGCGGGGGTGGGGCTGGCGTCGAGCGCCTATCACCCCATGCGCATGACCCTGGCCCCGCGCCTGGTGCCGCGCGCCATCGTCGGCCAGACCATCGGCGTGGCGGCGGTGAATTTCAACCTCAGCCGCATGATCGGCCCGGCGCTGGGCGGCTGGCTGGTGGCCCATGCGGGGGCGGGCGCGGCGCTGGGGCTGGCGGCGCTGTGCTTCGCGCCGCAGGTGCTGGTGATGACCCGGCTGCCGGCCCTGGGCCCGGCGACGCGGAGGCCGGAGGCCGACCCGCCCCGGCGCGACATGATCGCCGAACTGCGCGAGGGCGCGCGCCACGCCTGGACCGAGGGCCGCCTGCGCGAGGCCATCGCCATCAGCGGCGCCTATGCGCTGATCGGGCGCGCGGTGCTGGAAATCCTGCCGGTGGCCGCCGACGGGCTGTTCAACCGAGGCGCGGCCGGGCTCGGCGCGCTCAGCGCCGCGGCAGGGGCGGGCGCGATGCTGACCTCGCTGCATCTGGCGCGGCGCGCGAAGGAAAAGGCCGGCCTGCTGCGCATGAGCCGCCGCGCCGCCTATCTGGGGCTGACCCTGACGGCGCTGCTGGGGCTGAGCCAATCCTGGCCGCTGGCGCTGGGGCTGGTGGCGGGGATCGGGCTTGCCGGCACGGCGGTCGGGGTCGGCACTCAGGCGGTGGTGCAGATGGAGGCCCCGGACGAACTGCGCGGCCGCCTGGCGTCCCTGTGGATCGTGGTCAGCATCGGCGCCGCGGCGCTTGGCGCGGCGACGCTGGGCGGCGTCGCCGACCTGCTGGGCCTGCGCGCGGCGCTGGAGATCGGCGCCGCCGCGGCGGCGCTGGCGCTGTTCTTCGCCGGCCGCCGCTAGCCCCGTCGGGCGGCCGGCCCCCGGCGCGCTCAGCCCGGATCGACCGCCCGCCCCGCCACATAGGTCGCCGCCACCGCGCGGTCGTCGCCCAGGGTCTGCACCACGAACAGCTCCTGCGCCAGCGTCTCGACGGTCTCCATGCGCAGCGCCATCGCCGGGGTGGCGCGGCTGTCGATGACCGCGATATCGGCCTCGGTCCCGGCGTCGAGCGTGCCGATCTTCGCCTCGAGCGACAGCGCCCGGGCGTTGCCCAGCGTGATCCAGTAGAAGGATTTCAGCGGGTTCATCTGCTGGCGGCGCAGTTGCAGCGCCTTGTAGCCCTCGTCCAGCGTGCGCAGCATGGAAAAGCTGGTGCCCCCGCCCACGTCGGTGGCGATGGCGGTGCGCACGCCGTCGCCGCGCAGCCCGGCCTCGTCGAACAGCCCGCTGCCCAGAAACAGGTTCGAGGTCGGGCAGAACACCGCCACGGATCCGGATTCGGCCATCGCGGCGCGCTCGCGCGGCTCCAGATGCAGGCAATGGCCGAACAGGCTCCTGCGCCCCAGCAGCCCGTGGCTTTCGTAAACGTCCAGATAGTCCCGCGCCGTTGGGTGCAGCCGTTTGGTCAGGGCGATTTCGTCATGATTTTCCGACAGATGCGTCTGCATGTAGCAATCGGGGTTTTCGCGCAGCAGGGTCCCGGCCATCCGCATCTGCGCCGGGGTCGAGGTGATGGCGAAGCGCGGCGTGATCGCGTAATGCGCCCGCCCCTTGCCATGCCACCGGGCGATCAGCGCGGCGCTGTCGTCATAGGCGGATTGCGGCGTGTCGAGCACGCCGCCCGGCGCGTTGCGATCCATCATCACCTTGCCGCCGATCACCCGCATGTTGCGGCGCGCGGCCTCGGCGAAATACGCCTCCGCGGACGCCCGGTGCGACGAGCAATAGGCCACGACGGTGGTGGAGCCGTGGCGGGCGAGTTCGTCGAAGAACCGCACGGCGATGCGGGCGCAATGATCCGGGTCGGCGAACCTGGCTTCCTCGGGGAAGGTGTAGTCGTTGAGCCAGTCCAGCAGCTGTTCGCCCCAGGACCCGATCACCTGCATCTGCGGGAAATGGATATGGGCGTCGATGAAGCCGGGCATCAGCAGATGCGGGCGGTGGTCGATCACCGCGACGGTTTCGGGCGCGGCGGCGCGCACCGCGTCGTAATCCCCGACCGCCGCGATCAGCCCGTCGCGCAGCAGCACCGCCCCGTCCGGGCGATAGAGGCAGGCGTCGAGGTCGTCGACCCCCCGGGGTTCGGCGCGAAACGACAGCACGCGCCCGCGCAGCAGGGTCGCGGCGGCGGTTTTCGCAGACGGGTCACTCGCCATTGGCGACGCTTTCGAACCAGGCGACGATCAGCGCGCGCTCCTCCGGCTCCATCATCGAGGCGTTGGCCGGCGGCATGGCGGTGGTCCGCCCGGCGTGAAGGTAGATTTCCCGCGCGCGCTCGGCCACCTGCGATGCGGTCTCCAGCAGCACCCCCTTGGGGGCCCGGAGGATGCCGTCCCAGCCGGGTTCGCGCGCATGGCACATGGAACAGCGCCCCAGCACCGTGTCATGCACCTCCTCGAACAGCTCGGCGGCGGCGAAGCGCTCGGCGCTCGGCGACAGGCGGGCCTCCGCGTCATCGGCGTCCGGGCCGGGCAGCGTCGACAGCCACATGATGGCGGCGAACAGCAGCGCGGTGGCGGCCCAGGTCCAGTAGGGCGCGCCCTTGCGCGCGTGCCTGGAATTGAACCAGTGCCGGATCGTCACCCCCATCAGGAACACCAGCGCCGCGATCGCCCAGCTGTAGGGCGTGGCGAAGGCCAGCGGATAATGCGTGGACAGCATCAGGAAGATCACCGGCAGCGTCAGGTAGTTGTTGTGGGTCGAGCGCTGCTTGGCGATGCGCCCGTATTTCGGGTCCGGCACGCGCCCGGCCTTCAGGTCCGCGACCACGATCTTCTGGTTGGGGATGATGATGAAGAACACGTTCGCCGACATGATGGTGGCGGTGAAGGCCCCCAGATGCACGAAGGCCGCGCGCCCGGTGAACACCTGCGCATAGCCCCAGGCCATGACCACCAGGATGGCGTAGAGCAGGATCATCAGGCGGCGGTTGTCATCGCCGAATTTCGACTTGCAGATCAGGTCGTACATCACCCAGCCGATGCCGATCGAGGCCAGCGACACGATGATGGCGACGCCCGCCGACACGTCCCACACCGCCGGATCCACCAGATACAGGTCGGCGCCCGCGTAATAGACCAGCGCCAGCATGCCGAAGCCCGACAGCCAGGTGGCGTAGCTTTCCCATTTGAACCAGGTCAGGTGCTCGGGCATCTCCGCCGGGGCCACCAGGTATTTCCGGATGTGGTAGAAGCCGCCGCCATGCACCTGCCATTCCTCGCCATGGGCGCCTTCGGGCAGGCCGGGGCGCTGGCGCAGCCCCAGATCCAGCGCGATGAAGTAGAAGGACGAGCCGATCCAGGCGATGGCGGTGATCACATGCAGCCAGCGCATGGCGAAACCCAGCCAGTCCCAGACGATTGCGTATTCGAACATGACGCCTCCCAGATCGCGGTGCACGGCACTGTCGCAGATGCGCACAGCTTGAAAAACCGCGGAAATCCGGGTTTACTATCAATATTCCATTGATAATCGAAACGGACGGCGAATGCCTTACCTCGACAGCATGCGCGTCTTCATCCGCACGATTGAACTGGGCTCCATCACCGCCGCCGGGCGCGACCAGCGCCTGACCCCGGCGGTGGCCAGCAACCGCATCAAGGAACTGGAAAAGCGGCTCGGCATCCGCCTGTTCAACCGCACCACGCGCAAGATCGCCGCCACCGAGATCGGCCGCGTCTATTACGACCACGCCTTGAAGGTGATCGAGGCGCTGGACGCCGCCGAGGCGGTGGTCGCGAGCCGCGCCGGCAAGCCCCAGGGCGCGATCCGGGTCACCGCGCCGCTGGGGCTGGGGCGGCGCGTGGTGGCGCCGCTGATCCCGGATTTCAACGATCTCTACCCCGATATCGAGGTGCGCCTGCGCCTGTCCGACCGCCGGGTGGACATTCTGGACGAGGGCGTGGACGTGGCCTTCGTGCTCGGCGATCTGCAGGATTCCAACATGAAGCTGCGCTTGATCATGGACTGCCGCCGCGCGCTTTGCGCCGCGCCCGCCTACCTGCGGGCCTTCGGCGCCCCCGAGACCCCCGAGGACCTCGCCCGCCGGCACCGCTGCCTGCTGCTGCGCTATCCGGGCTCGAAGGAATACTACTGGACGCTCGACACCCCGTCCGGCCCGCGCAAGCTGCTGATCTCCGGCCCCTATGACGCCGACGAGGGCGACGTGCTCACCGACTGGGCGCTGGCCGGGCGCGGCATCGTCAACAAGCCGTATTTCGAGGTCGCCGCGCATGTCGCCAGCGGCGCGCTGGTCCCGGTGCTGGAGGATTTCCCGCCGCCGAGTTCGCGCTGCGCCTGCCTCTACCCCCATCGCCGCCTGCAGGATCCGAAGGTGCGGCTGTTCGTCGATCACATGATCGCGCAATGCCGCGTCCGGCTGAAGGCGATGCTCGAGCCGGTCGGGCAGGGCGACGGCTAGGCGCGGGTCTTCGGCGCGGGGGCCAGCGACGGAGGGGGCGACGGGGGGGCCAGCGACGAGAGGGCCAGCGACGAGAGGGCCGGGGCGCCGGCCAGCGCCGCGACGATCTCCGCCGCCGCGAACGCCGCGATGACCGCCGGGCGCTTGTCCCCGCGCCCCGCCGCCGCGATCGGGCAGATCAGCGGGGTTTCGGCCTCCGGCGCCCCGGTTCCGCGCCGCCAGCTGTCGAAGGCGGCGCGCTTGGTGCGCGAGCCGATCATGCCGACATAGCCCGCGTCGCCCCGGGCCAGCGCCTCCTGAGCCAACAGGAAATCCAGCGCGTGATCATGGGTGAGGATGACGAAGGCGTCGCCGGGACGCGCGGCGCGGATCTGCGCCTCGGGCAGCGCGCAAAGCCGCTTTTCCACGCCCGCCGGCCCCAGCGCCAGTTCCGCCGCGCGGCTGTCGATCAGCGCCGCGCGCAACGGCAGGGGCGCCAGCGCCGCGGCCAGCGCCCGGCCCACATGCCCGGCGCCGAACACCAGCACCCCGGGGCGGGCGGCGCGCGCGGCCGCGCGCCGCGCCTGAACCGCGGCCTTGCCGGGGCGGTCCAGCCGGGCGAGCGCCAGCGCCACCCGCCCGCCGCAGCACTGGCCGATCCCGGGACCGAGCGGGATGTCGAGCCGCCGCGCCGCGCCGCCGCGCGCCAGCAGCGCGCGCGCCTCGTCGATGGCCATGTATTCGAGCTGCCCGCCGCCGATGGTGCCGAACGCGCCGTCGCGCGAGACCAGCATCCACGCGCCCGCCTCGCGCGGGGTCGAGCCCCGCGCGCGCGCCACCTCCACCAGCACGCAGTCATCCGCCAGGACCGTCGCGAAGCCGTCGGGCATCTCAGCCCTCCCCGCGCTGCAGCCGATCCACGGCCAGCAGGATGCGCTCCGGCGTGGCCGGGGCCTCCAGCCGCGGGCAGACCCGGCGCGGGGCCACGCTCGCCACCGCCATGGACAGCGCCTCCAGCACCGAGATCGCCAGCATGAAAGGCGGCTCGCCCACCGCCTTGGAGCGGCGGATGGTGGCGGCGGCGTTCTCGGACCACGCCGCCAGCCGGGCGTTGAAGACGCGCGGGCGGTCCGAAGCCAGCGGGATCTTGTAGGTCGAGGGCGCGTGGGTGCGCAGGCGGCCCTTGCCATCCCACCACAGTTCTTCCGTGGTGAGCCAGCCCATGCCCTGCACGAAGGCGCCCTCCACCTGCCCCAGATCCAGCGCCGGGTTCAGGGATTTGCCCACGTCATGCAGGATGTCCACGCGATCGACCTGATATTCGCCGGTGAGCGTGTCGATGGAGACCTCCGACACCGCCGCGCCATAGGCGAAGTAGTAGAACGGGCTGCCCTTGCCGGCGTCGCGGTCCCAGTGGATGTCCGGGGTCTTGTAGAACCCCGCCGCCGACAGGTGGACCCGCGCCATGTAGGCTTCCATTATCAGGTCCGGGAACGGCTTGCGCTGGTTGCCGATCCGCACCGCATTGGGTTCGAACGCCACCTGATCCGGCGCGACGCCGTATTTCTCGGCGGCGAAGGCCACCAGCCGCGCCTTGATCTGCTCGGCCGCGTTCAGCGCCGCCATGCCGTTCAGATCCGTGCCCGACGAGGCCGCGGTGGCCGAGGTGTTGGGCACCTTGGCGGTGGTGGTCGCGCTGACCCGCACATGGTCGAGATCCACCTGGAACGCGTCCGCCACCACCTGCGCCACCTTGGTGTAGAGCCCCTGCCCCATCTCGGTCCCGCCGTGGTTGAGCCGGATCGAGCCGTCATTGTAGACATGGATCAGCGCCCCCGCCTGATTGAACCAGGTGGCGGTGAAGGAGATGCCGAATTTCACCGGCGTCAACGCGATCCCCTTGCGGATTATCTTGTTGTTTTCATTGAATTTCACTATGTCGGCGCGGCGGGCGGCGTAGTCGCTGTCTTGCTCCAGCTCCGCCACCAGACGATCCAGGATGTTGTCGCGCACCTTCTGGTGATAGGGGGTCGCGTCGCGCCCCTCGCCGCCATAGAAATTCGCCTTGCGCACCGCCAGCGGGTCCATGTCGCGATGAAAGGCGATCTCCTCGATGATGCGTTCCGCCGCGATCACGCCCTGCGGCCCGCCAAAGCCGCGAAACGCGGTGTTGGACACGGTGTTGGTCTTCATGGGCCGCGAGGTCAGGCGCGCATTCGGGTAGAAATAGGCGTTGTCGGCATGGAACAGCGCCCGGTCGGTCACCGGCCCGGACAGATCGGCGGAAAACCCGCAGCGCGCGGCGAATTCGCCCTCCACCGCCAGGATCCGGCCGGCGTCGTCAAAGCCGACCTCGTAGCGGATCAGGAAATCATGGCGCTTGCCGGTGGCGATCATGTCGTCGTCGCGATCCGGGCGCAGTTTCACGGCTTTCCCATGCTTCTTGGCGGCGATGGCGGCGACGGCGGCGAACAGGTTCGGCTGGGTTTCCTTGCCGCCGAAACCGCCGCCCATGCGGCGGATGGAGACCTCGACGGCGCTTGACGGCACGCCCAGCGCGTGGGCCACCATGTGCTGCACCTCGCTGGGATGCTGGGTCGAGGATATCACCGTCACCTCGTCATCCTCGCCGGGCAGGGCCAGCGCGATGTGGCCCTCGAGATAGAAATGATCCTGCCCGCCGACGCGCATCTCGCCCTTGATGCGATGCGGGGCGGTCCGCATCGCCGCCGCCGCGTCGCCGCGTTCAAGCTTCAGCGGCGCGGTGACATGGGGGTGGCCGGCGGCCATGGCCTCGGCCACGTCCACCGCATGGGGCAGCGGCGCGTAATCGACCCGGGCCAGACGCGCGGCGCGGCGCGCCGCGTCGCGGCTGCGCGCGATCACCGCGAAGATCGGCTGGCCGTGGAATTCGACGCGGGTCTCGGCGAAGATCGGTTCGTCATCCAGCCCGGTGGGGCTGATGTCGTTGGCGCCCGGAACGTCGGCATGGGTCAGCACGTCGACCACGCCCGGCGCGGCGCGCACCGCCGACAGGTCCAGCGCCGCGATATCGGCATGCGTCGCCTCGGACAGCCCCAGATACGCGTGCAGCATCCCCGCCGGCGCGGGCAGGTCGTCGGCGTATTCGGCCTCGCCGGTGACGTGCTTGCGGGCGGAATCGTGGCGCTGGTCGCTGTGCACGGCGCCCTTGATGATCCGGCTCATGACGCACGCCCCCTCGCCAGCCGCGCCGGCTGCGCGAAATCCGAGTTTTCCAGATAGAAGCGCCGCAGCAGGTTGCGCGCCGCCAGCGCCCGGTATTGCGCCGATGCGCGCCAATCGCCGATGGGCGCGAAATCCTCGGCGAAGGCCGGGGCGGCGGCGATCATCGTCGCCTCGGCCCAGGGCTGGCCGATCAGCGCCGCCTCCACCGCGCCGGCGCGTTTGGGGGTCGCGGCCATGCCGCCGAAGGCGACGCGCGCGGCGACGATCTCGCCGCCGTCCAGCGCCACGCCAAAGGCGCCGCAGACCGAGGAAATATCCTCGTCCCGCCGCTTGGTGATCTTGTATGCGCCGTTGATCGCCCCCGGCCCGGGGCGCGGGATGCGGATCGATTCGACGAACTCGCCGGGCGCCCGGTCCTGCTGGCCATAGGCGACGAAGAAATCCTCCAGCGCGAGGACGCGTCGCGCGGCGCCCCGGCGCAGCGTGACCTCGGCCCCGAGCGCGATCAGCGCCGGCGGCGTGTCGCCGATGGGCGAGCCGTTGGCGATGTTGCCGCCGAGCGTGCCCATGTTGCGCACCTGCCAGCCGCCGATGCGGTCCCAGAATTCCGCCAGGTGCGGGAAGGACCCGGCGATCGCGTCCTGACAATCCGAATAGCTGGCCCCGGCGCCGATGGTCAGCGCGTCGCCGTCCAGCTCCACCCGCTTCAGCGCGTCGAGATGACCGATGAAGATCGCCGGGGACAGGTCGCGCAGGAATTTCGTCACCCACAGCCCCACATCGGTGGCGCCGGCGATCACCGTGGCCCCGGGGAGCGCCGCGTAGATCTCGGCGAAATCATCGACGTCGCGCGGCAGGATGGCGCGATCCGCGCCGCGCGCCGTTTCCACCCGGGCGCCGTCATCCAGGGCGTCGAGCCTGGCGCGCACCGCCGCGCGCGCGCGCATCAGCGGGTCCGCCGCCGGGTCGCCCGACACCGCCATGGCGGCGCGGACAATCGGCTGGTAGCCGGTGCAGCGGCAAAGATTGCCCTGCAGCGCGGTCTCGATATCGGTTTCCGAGGGCGCGCCGCCGCGCATCCACAGCGCATACAGCGACATGACGATGCCCGGCGTGCAGAACCCGCACTGGCTGGCGTGATGATCGACAAGCGCCCGCTGCACCGGATGCAGGGCGCCGTCGCGGGCCAGATGTTCGACCGTCACCACATGGCAAAGATCCACCGAGGCCAGCAGCCGGATGCAGGCGTTGACGCTTTCATAGCGCAAGCCGCCCGAAACCCTGCGCCCGACCAGCAATGTGCAGGCCCCGCAATCGCCCTCGGCGCAGCCCTCCTTCGTGCCGGTGAGCCCGCGCGCGAGCCGCAGATGGTCCAGCAGCGTGTCCGAGGCGCCGATTTCGGCCAGCCGGACCTCGCGGTCATTCAGCAGAAAGCGGATTTCGCGTCGCGTGGCGCTCACGGGTTCATGTCCTCGAATGATGCAATGCAGGGCGACTTGGCGCCCCGGGGATTATTCGCCGACGCGCCGCCGCCTGGAACGACGCGCTGCGTAGAAGTATTTCCACGGATTCTTGATAATCGCAGCAGATTAATTGCATTATCAAGGACAATCAAAATTCCTGCGACAGGATTCCGCCGATGAATCGCTATCCTCGCGACCTGCATGGCCATGGCGGCGAGACGCCCGATCCGCAATGGCCGGGCGACGCCCGCATCGCGGTGCAGTTCGTGGTGAATTACGAGGAGGGCGGCGAAAACTGCCTGCTGCACGGGGACGCCGCATCTGAGGCGTTCCTGTCCGAGACGATCGGCGCCCAGCCCTGGCCCGGCCAGCGCCACTGGAACATGGAATCCATCTATGAATACGGCGCCCGCGCCGGGTTCTGGCGCCTGCACCGGCTGTTCGGCGAGATGCACGTGCCGGTCACCGTCTACGGCGTCGCCACGGCGCTGGCCCGATCCCCCGCGCAGGTGGCGGCGATGCAGAGCGCCGGATGGGAGATCGCCAGCCACGGGCTGAAATGGATCGAATACAAGGATTTCGCGCCCGAGGACGAACGCGCCCACATGCGCGACGCGATCCGCCTGCACGCCGAGGTCACCGGCGAACGCCCGCGCGGCTGGTATCTGGGGCGCTGTTCCATGAACACCGTGGACATGGCGACCGAGGAAGGCGGCTTCGACTACATCGCCGATTCCTACGCCGACGACCTGCCCTATTGGCGCCGCGCCGCCGGGCGCGATCAGCTGATCATCCCCTACACGCTGGATTCCAACGACATGCGCTTCGCCTCGCCCCAGGGGTTCAATTCCGGAGACCAGTTCTTCACCTATCTCAAGGACAGTTTCGACGCGCTCTACGCCGAGGGCGAGGCGGGATCGGCGAAGATGCTGTCCATCGGCCTGCATTGCCGGCTTGCGGGGCGGCCCGGGCGGGTGATGGCGCTGCGCCGATTCCTCGATTACGCGAAAGGCAAGCGGGGCGTCTGGTTCGCGCGCCGCATCGACATCGCCCGGCACTGGCGGGCGCATCACCCCGCCCCCGCGCCGTGGGAGCGGCCCTCGGAAATGCCGCTGGAGCGCTTCGTCGAACGCTATGGCGGGATGTTCGAGCATTCGCCCTGGATCGCCGAGCGCGCCCACGCGCTGGAGCTCGGCCCCGCGCATGACACCGCCATCGGCCTGCACAACGCGCTGTGCCGCGCCTTTCGCGCCGCCGACGAGACCGAGCGGCTCGGCGTGCTGAGCGCCCATCCCGACCTTGCCGGCAAGCTCGCGGCGGCCAGGCGGCTGACCGAAGCCTCCAGCGCCGAGCAGGCCTCGGCCGGGCTCGACGCGCTCACCGATGAGGATCGCGTGGTGTTCCAGAACCTCAACGCCGCCTACATGGCGAAATTCGGCTTTCCCTTCATCGTCGCGGTGAAGGGGTTGAGCTCGGACGACATCCTGCGGGCTTTCCGCCAGCGCATCGGTCACGACCGGGACGCGGAATTCGCCCAGGCCTGCCGACAGGTGGAACGCATCGCGCTGCTGCGCCTGCAGGACATGCTGCCTGCCTGACGCATCGCCCCGCGATCCGGATTTCAGCCCCCCTGCGACGCGGGGGGGCGCGCAACAAGGACGACAACCATGACCGCCGAACCCGCCCTGCCCGCCTTCGCGCGCGCCGCCGTGAACCTCGCCTCCGCCGGGCTCGGCGCCAGGGTGCTGTCGGCGAGCGACGATTTCTTCGCCGCCGCCGATCGGATGCTGGCCGACAGCGCCCCGGTGTTCATCGACGGCAAGTTCGACGATCACGGCAAGTGGATGGACGGCTGGGAAAGCCGGCGGCGGCGCGACGGCGGCCATGACCACGCGGTGGTGGCGCTGGCCGTGCGCGGGCGCATCGACGGGTTCGACGTGGACACCGCGCATTTCACCGGCAACTACCCCCCCGCCTGCCGCATCGAGGCCTGCCGCAGCGACGGCGATCCCGACGCGGCGACCGAGTGGGTCGAGGTCCTGGGCATGCGCGCGCTGGGCCCGGATTCGCATCATTTCTTCGCCTGCGACAGCGCCGAAATCTGGACCCATCTGCGCCTGCGCATCCTCCCCGACGGGGGCGTTGCGCGGCTGCGGGTCTTTGGCAGGCCGGAACTGGATCCCGCCTCGCTGACGGGGGGCGAGATCGACCTCGCCTCGGCCCTGAACGGCGGGCGCTGCCTGGCGTATTCGGACGCCCATTACGGCGATTTCCAGCGCCTGCTGGCGCCGGGGCGCGGGCGCGACATGGGCGACGGCTGGGAAACCCGGCGCCGGCGCGAACCGGGCAATGACTGGATGATCGTCGCGCTGGGGGCGCGCGGGACGGTGACCCGCGCGCTGATCGACACGGCGTTCTTCAAGGGCAATTTCCCGGATCGCTGCTCGATCCAGGGCGCGGACCTCGCCGGATTCGACGGCGACCTGACCGGGGCCATCGTCACCGCCTCGATGTTCTGGGACGAATTGCTGGGGGAACGCAAGCTGTCGGCGGACGCGATCCACGAATTCGGCCCCGGCGACATCGCCGCCATCGGCCCGATCACCCATGTGCGGCTCAACATCTTTCCCGATGGCGGGGTCAGCCGGCTTCGCCTGTTCGGCGCGCTGGCGTGACCCGGGTTCTGCGCGCCCGGCCGCTGACGCCGGAGGCCTTCGCGCCGTTCGGCGCGGTGATCTGCGCGCGCGAAAGACCGGATTTCCTCATCAATGCCGGGCGCTGCGAACGTCATCACGACCTCGCCCGTCCCGAGACCGACGCGGAGGGCGCCGTGGCGCTGAGCGTGGCGCGCAGCGAAAGCGTCGCCCTGCCCATGACGCTGGCGCTGATGGAGCGCCACCCGCTCGGCTCGCAGGCTTTCGTGCCCATGACCGGCGGGCGCTGCGTGATCACCGTGGCCGAGGACGAGTCGGGCCGCCCCCGCCGCCCGCTGGCCTTCGTGACGGCGCCGGGGCAAGGGGTGCAGTATCGTCGCAACTGCTGGCACGGGGTGCTGGCGCCGCTGGACGGCGCGGCGGATTTTCTCATCGTCGACCGGGTCGGGCCGGGCGACAACCTGCAAGAACATGTTTTCCACGCGCCCTATGTCATCGAGGCCTGAGCGGCGCGCGAACCGGAGGCCGCCATGGCCCGCATCCTGATCCGCAACGCCGACATGCTGGTCACCATGGACGCCGCGCGGCGCGAGATCGCCGGCGGCGCGCTGCTGATCGAGGACGGCGTCATCACCGCCGTTGGCCCCGAAATCGCGCCGGGCCCCGCCGCCCCCCGACATCCCGACACGATCATCGACGCGACGGGCTGCGTGGTGACGCCGGGGCTGGTGAACACCCATCACCATCTGTTTCAGACCCTGACCCGCGCGGTTCCCGGCGGGCAGGACGCGCTGCTGTTCGGCTGGCTCAGGGCGCTGTATCCGATCTGGGCGCGCATGACCCCCGAAGACATGTTCGTCTCGGCGCAGCTCGGGCTCGCCGAACTGGCGCTGTCGGGGTGCTCCATGTCGTCGGATCATCTGTATCTGTTCCCCAACGGCGTGCGGCTGGAAGACACCATCGAGGCGGCGCGAACCATCGGCCTGCGCTTTCATCCCACCCGCGGCGCCATGAGCGTCGGCGAAAGCGACGGCGGGCTGCCGCCGGACGCGCTGGTGGAAAGCGAGCGCGCGATCCTCGACGATTTCATCCGCGTCACCGACGCCTTCCACGACCCGCGCGAAGGGGCGATGCTGCGGGTCGGGCTGGCGCCGTGCTCGCCGTTCTCGGTCAGCGCCGGGCTGATGCGCGACACCGCGCTGCTGGCCCGCGACAAGGGGGTGACGCTGCACACCCACCTGGCCGAAAACGACGAGGACGTGGCCTATTCGCTGGAAAAATTCGGCTGCCGCCCGGGGCAATACGCCCAGGACCTCGGCTGGACCGGCGCCGATGTCTGGCACGCCCATTGCGTGAAGCTGGACGCCGCCGAAATCGGGCTGTTCTCGGCCAGCGGAACCGGGATCGCCCATTGCCCCTGTTCGAATTGCCGGCTCGGGTCCGGGATCGCGCCGGTGCGCGCCATGCGCGACGCCGGCGTCAAGGTGGCGCTGGGGGTCGACGGATCGGCGAGCAACGATTCGGGGCATCTGCTGGGCGAGGCCCGGCAGGCCATGCTGCTGCAACGGGTCGCCAACGGCGCCGACGCCATGAGCGCGCGCGAGACGCTGGAAATCGCCACGCTGGGCGGCGCGGCGGTGCTGGGGCGCCCGGATCTGGGATCGCTGGAGCCGGGCAAGCGCGCCGACATCGCGGTCTGGGACATGTCCGGGATCGAGGCCGCGGGCGCGTGGGATCCGGTGGCGGCGCTGATGCTGTGCGGGCCGTTCCGGGTGCGCGATCTGCTGGTGGAGGGGCGCGAGGCGGTGCGCGACGGCGCGTTGCAGGGCGCGGACGAAGGCGCGATCCAGCGCGCGGCGACGGCGCGGATGCGGCGGTTGGCGACGTGAGGCGCCCCGGCCGGCGGAACGCAACGCAGGACGCGAACGCTCCCCGGTCACTCTGACCCGAACGCGGCATTCAAGCGAATTCAAGTCGGGCGAAAATTGCCTCGACCCATTCCGGATGTCAGGTTCAAGCGCCGGAGGCAATGGCGAAAGCCGCTTTACGTTGCCTCCGCCGCCCCGCGGTGCGGGTCAGGCCGCCAGCCAGGGCGGGCGGTCCAGATCCACGTTGCCGCCGGTGACGATGACGCCCACGCGCCTGCCCGCGAAGGCCGCGCGATTGTTGAGCATGACCGCCAGCGGCACGGCGCTCGACGGTTCGATGACGATCTTCATGCGTTCCCATGTCAGGCGCATGGCGGCGATGATCTCGGCCTCGGTGGCGGTGAGGATGTCGGCGACGCCCCGCGACACGAAATGCCAGGTCAGCGGCTTCAGCGGCGTTTTCAGCCCGTCGGCCACGGTCAGGGGCGCGTCGTCGGCGATGATCCGCCCGGCGCGGAGCGACCGGCGGGCGTCGTCGGCGTTTTTCGGCTCCGCCGCGAAGACCTCCGCCCCCGGCGCCAGCGCCGCGACGCTGAGGCAGGTCCCGGACACCAGCCCGCCGCCGCCGATGGGGGCCACCACGGCGTCAAGCCCGGGCGCCTGTTCCAGCAATTCGCGCGCGCAGGTCGCCTGCCCGGCGATGACCCGCGGGTCGTTGTAGGGGTGGACGAAATCGGCGCCGCTCGCGGCGACGATGGCGGCGAGCGCCGCCTCGCGCGCCGCGTTTGAGGGCGCGCATTCCACAACCTGCCCGCCATAGCCCAGCACCGCCGCCCGCTTGGCGGCGGGGGCGTTGTCGGGCATGACGATGGTGGCGACGACGCCGCGTCGCGCCGCCGCATAGGCCAGCGCCGCGCCGTGATTGCCCGAGGAATGGGTGGCGACGCCGCGCGCCGCGCGCGCCGCGTCAAGCCCGAACGCCGCGTTCGCCGCGCCGCGCGCCTTGAAGGCGCCGGCCTTCTGGAAATTCTCGCATTTGAAGAACAGCTCGGCGCCGGCGAGGCGGTTCATATGGGCGCAGGTCAGCACCGGCGTGCGGCGGACATGCGGGGCGATGCGCGCATGCGCCGCCAGAACGTCGTCGAAATCAGGGATTTTCATCTGCGCTCTTGCTCCCGCCCCGGCCCGCTATCCGCGCCCAGCATGGGCGCGCGGCGCGCCGCTGTCCAACCGCGCTTGCGCGCCGCCCCGACGACAGGGTCGCGGGGCGGCGCAAAACCGGCTAAGACGATTCGACCCCGGCGGCGAACGAACCGGGGCGCGCAAGCCGGGGAGGGGCGCAGCATCATGCGGGAGGACGGGCGGATCATCATCGCCGGCGGCGGCATCGGCGGGCTCGCCGCGGCGGCGGGCCTGGCGCAGAAGGGCCTGCCCTCGGTGGTGCTGGAACAGGCGGAGGCGTTCACCGAACTCGGCGCCGGCATCCAGGTCGGCCCCAACGCCTTTCACTGCTTCGATCATCTGGGCGTCGGCGACGAGATGCGCGCCAAGGCGGTCTATATCGACCATCTGCGGCTGATGGACGCCACCAACGGCGACCAGATCGCCGCGATCCCGCTCGACGCGCCGTTCCGCAAGCGATTCGCCAACCCCTATGCGGTGGTGCATCGCGGCGATCTGCACGGGGTGCTGCTGGATTTCTGCGCGCAAAGCGATCTGGTGGACCTGCGGCCCTCGCACCGCGTCACCGGCTACGATCAGGACGGATCGCGGGTGCGCGCGATCTGCGACGGGCGCGACGCGATCGCCGGCCGGGCGCTGATCGGCGCCGACGGGCTGCGATCGAACATCCGCGCCCAGATGGTGGGCGACGGCGCGCCGCGGGTCTCGGGCCATGTCACCTATCGTTCGGTGATCCCCACCGAAAACATGCCCGAGGATCTGCGCTGGAACGCCGCCACGCTCTGGGCCGGGCCGAAATGCCATATCGTGCATTACCCGCTGAAGGGCTGGAAGGTGTTCAACCTCGTGGTCACCTATCATCGCGGCGCCACCGAGGCGGTGGCCGGGCGCCCGGTCCCCACCGACGAGGTGCGCGAGGGGTTCGAACACATCGCGCCGCGCGCCCGCCAGGTGATCGAACATGGCGCGAACTGGCGGCTCTGGGTGCTGTGCGACCGCGACCCGATCGCCGACTGGGTGGATGGCCGCGCGGCGCTGCTGGGCGACGCCGCCCACCCCATGCTGCAATATTTCGCCCAGGGCGCCTGCATGGCGCTGGAGGACGCGGTGTGCCTGTCGCGCATGTTCGCCGCCCATGATCAGGTCGAAACCGCGCTCGCCGCCTATCTGAAACAGCGCGCGGTGCGCACGGCGCGGGTGCAGATGAATTCGCGCCTGATCGGCGAATACATCTACCATCCCGCCGGGCCGCAGGCGGCGGTGCGCAATCACATCATGGCGGGGATGACCGCCGAGGACTGGCACGACCGGCTCGCCTGGCTCTATGGCGGCGCCGGGCTCGACGCCGTCTGACCCAAGGAGACCGCCCCCATGTCGCCGAAGGAGACCATCGCCATGTCGCCGAATGACCCCAGCCCCGAACGCCCCGTCGCGACCCCGGAGCGCCGCGCCTTCTACGACAAGATCGGCAAGCGCGACTACGCGCCGCTCTGGGCGGTGATGTCGGACATCATCACCCCCGAGCCGAAAAGCGCCTGCCAGCCGCATCTGTGGCGTTTTGACGAGGCCAGGGGCTATCTGCTGGAGGCCGGGGCGCTGATCACCGCGCGCGAGGCCGAACGCCGGGTGCTGGTGCTGGAAAATCCCGGCATGCGCGGCCAGTCGCGCATCACCACCTCGCTTTACGCCGGCCTGCAACTGGTGATGCCGGGCGAGGTCGCGCCCTCGCACCGCCATTCGCAATCGGCGCTGCGCTTCGTGCTCGACGGCGCCGGCGGGCACACCAGCGTCAACGGCGAACGCACCGACATGGCGTTCGGCGATTTCGTCATCACCCCGCCGCGCGCCTGGCACGATCACGGCAATCACGGCGGCGACCCGGTGATCTGGCTCGACGGGCTCGACATCCCCATGGTCACCGCCTTCGACGCCTCCTTCGCGGAAGGCCACGGCGCCGAGGAACAGCCCCTCACCCGCCCCAAGGGCGACGCGCTGGCGCGCTACGGGGCCAACATGCTGCCGGTGGATCACACGCCGGACGGGATCGCCTCGCCGCTGTTCCACTACCCCTATGCGCGTTCGCGCGAGGCGCTGGAAACCATGAAGCGCCAGCAGGATTTCGACCCCTGCCACGGGCTGAAGATGCGCTACGTCAACCCGGTGGACGGCGGCTATGCCATGCCCACCATCGCGCCGTTCCTGCAATTGCTGCCCAAGGGGTTCAAGACCGCCGCCTATCGCAGCACCGACGCCGCCATCTGCGTCGCCGCCGAGGGGCGCGGGCGCTCCACCGTCGACGGGCGGGTTTTCGAATGGGGGCCGAAGGACATTTTCGTCATTCCGAGCTGGAAATGGGTGTCTCACGAGGCCGATGAGGAAACCGTGATGTTCAGCTTTTCCGACCGCGCGGCGCAGCAGAAGCTGGGCCTGTGGCGCGAAGACCGCGGCAACGCCTGAGAAGGACGCGACAATGGATTACGTTTTCCCCCCCGCCCCCGCGCCCTCGGTCGCCGTGGCCGGCGCCGAGACCCGCTTCCCGGTGCGCCGCATCTTCTGCGTCGGGCGCAATTACGCGGCCCATGCGCGCGAGATGGGCAAGGACCCGGATCGCGAACCGCCGTTCTTCTTCACCAAGCCCGCCGACGCGGTGGTGGATGACGGCGCGACCATCCCCTACCCGCCGCTGACCGAGAACCTGCATCACGAGGCCGAACTGGTGGTGGCCATGGGCCGCGGCGGCGCCGACATCCCCGAAGCGAAGGCGCTGTCTCATGTCTGGGGCTACGCCGTGGGCAACGATCTGACCCGGCGCGATCTGCAGACCGCGGCGAAGACCGCCGGGCGCCCCTGGGACTGGGGCAAGGCGTTCGACCGCTCCGCCGTCTGCGGGCCGGTGCATCCGGTCAGCGCCGTGGGGCATGTCGCGCAGGGGCGCATCGGGCTTTCGGTCAATGGCGAGACCCGGCAGGCGGGCGACCTGAACGAGCTGATCTGGTCGATCCCCGAGATCATCGCCATCCTGTCGCGCAGCATGGAAACAAGGCCCGGCGACCTGATCTACACCGGCACCCCGGCAGGGGTCGGCAAGCTGGTCCCCGGCGATGTCTGCGTGGCGGAGGTCGCCGGGCTCGGCGCGGTGACGACGACCATCGCCCCGCGCGCATAGCCCGGGGCCGAGCGCCGGGACCGCGCAGCGCCGCGCCGGGCAGGCGCGGCTCAGTCCGCCGCCAGCATCGCCACCTCGCGGCGGAACGGCAGAGCGTCGCCGATATCGGGGGTTTCCAGTTCGCGCGCGTAGCGGTGCCCGGCATAGGTGGCCCAGGCAATGGGGCCCGGGGCCTCGGCGTCGCCGATCGCGCGGATGGTGCTGATCCCGGCCCCGGCCCAGTCGGCGCGGCGCGCCTGCAGCGCCCGCCACAGCGCGTCGTCGGACTGGCGCGAGGCGACCATGACCACCGCGTCGGCGGGGCGTTCGGCCAACCGCCCGGTGAACACGCAATTGGTGGTCACCGCATCGCGCCCGATCGCCGTCACGCCGCGATTGAGCGCGATCTCCACCCCCAGATCCGCCAGCCGCGCATGGATCGCCGCCTGCTCCAGCGTGTTGTTGGTCCATTCCGACACATAGGCCGCCGGCGTCACCAGCGTCACCTTCGCGCCGGCCCGCGCCAGCAGCTCCGCCAGCACGCCGCCCATGTAGTAGTGATCGTCGTCATACAGCAGCACCGCGCCCGAGGGCAGGTCGCCGCCCGCCAGATTGGCCGCCATCAGGTCATCCGGCGTCCACAGCGCCATGCCCGGATCGATGGGCATGGGGACCACGTGCTGGCGCGACACCCCGTCGCGCCGCCAGGTCGCGCCGGTGGCGATCGCCACATGCGCGAAGCCGAACTCCAGCACCTCGTCGGCGCTCAGCGCGCTGTCCGGGAACACGTCCACATCGGCCATCTGGCTGATCTGGTATTCGCGGTAATCCGCCACCCGCCCCCAGGCCGCAAGCCCCGGCAGGCGGCTTTCGCGCGCCACCCGGCCGCCCAGCGCGCGCCCGGCCTCGGCCAGCGCCACCTTGTAGCCGCGCATGCCCAGGGCGCGGGCGGCCTCAAGCCCGGCGGGGCCGGCGCCCACCACCAGCACGCCGCCGCCGGCGCCCCTGGGGTTCATGCGTTCCGGGTGCCAGCCCTTGCGCCATTCCTCCATGAAGGTGGGGTTCTGCGTGCAGCGCGACACCGACATGGTCATGTCGCCGGAGATGCAGATGTTGCAGCCGATGCATTCGCGGATGTCCTCGATCCGGCCTTCCTCGATCTTCCTGGGCAGGAACGGGTCGGCGATGGAGGGCCGCGCGCAGCCGATGAAATCCAGCACCCCGGATCGGATCTGCCTGACCATCACGTCGGGCGAGGTGAAGCGCCCCACGCCCACGACAGGCCGGCAGGTCAGCGCCCGCACGCCTTCGACCAAGGCCTGCTGCGCGCCCTCGTCCTTGAAGCGCGAGGGGCCGGAGCAATCCTCCCACGCGCCATGGGCCAGATCCCACAGATCGGGCAGGTCGCCATGCATCTCGATCATGTCGCGCAGCTCGGCGTTGGAGAACCCCAGATCGCCGATCATCTCGTCAAGCGACAGGCGCAGGGTCAGCCCGCAGGCGTCGCCGATGGCGTCGCGGCCTTCGGCGATCAATTCGCGCATCAGCCGGGAACGGTTCTCCAGCGAGCCGCCGTATTCGTCGCTGCGCTGGTTGGTGGCGGTGGACAGGAAATGCTGGATCACCCCGAATCCGTGGGCGCCGTAAAGGCAGACCAGATCGAAGCCGCACGCCTTGGCGCGCAGGAAGGCGTTGCGATGCCAGCGCCGCAGGTCGCGAATGTCCTGGCGGTCCATGGCGCGGGCCTGCACCGGGTCGTTGGTGAAGGTGCGGATCGGCAACGCGGTGGGGGCGCGCGGGGTCTCGCGGCTATACAGATTCGGGCCGTTGATGCCGGAATAGGCCAGCTGGATCCCCGCCAGCGCCCCGTGTTCATGCATGGCGTCGGCCATCTTGGCCAGCATCGGCATGTCCTGGTCGTCCCACAGGCGCAGTTCGATGAACGGCGTGATTTCCGAACTGTGATGCATCTCGCATTGTTCGGTGAAGATCACCCCCCAGCCGCCCTCGGATTTGGTGCGCCGCATGGCCGCCGCCGCCGAGGGGTCGCGATAGCCGCCGCCATTGCAATGGGGCACCTGATAGAACCGGTTCTTGGCGGTGACCGGGCCGATTTGCACCGGTTCGAACAGGATGTCGTAACGTGGGTCGCGGGCCATGGTTCTGACGCGCCTCCGGTTCGGATCTTTCTGTGTCAGGGTCGCGCAGACGGGCGCCGGGCGAACAACCCGCCCGGCGCCATGATTGCCGAGATCACTTCTTCAGGCGGGTCCAGATCGCGTCGTAATAGGCCTGGGTCTGCTCGTCGCACACCGCGATGAAGGTGCCCGCCGGCGCGTCGGCGGGCGGGTTGGCCTCGGGCGAGGCCTTGAGCGCCGCGTCAAGCAGCGCGTCCACGCCCTTCACCCCGGCGGTGTATTGCGCGTAGTTGGTCACCGCCGCGGCGTTTTCGGGCTCCAGCAGGAAATCCATGAACAGGATCGCGTTGGCCCGGTTGGGCGCCTGCTTCAGCAGCACCACGTTGTCCATCCAGGCGACGTAGCCCTGGCGCGGATAGGCGTATTCCACATTCGCGCCTTCCTCGCGCGCCTTGGCGGAAAAGCCGTTGTAGATCATCCCCGCCGCCGCGTCGCCGGACACCAGCACGTCCTTGGCGATGTCCGATCCGAACGAGGCCCAGTATTGCTTGGCGTTCTGCAGCATGGCGTCCAGCGCCTTCAACTGTTCGCGGTCGTTCGAGCATTGCGGGATGCCCATGTGCAGCGAGGCCAGCGCGATCACTTCGCCCTGACTGTCGAGCACGTTGATCTTGCCGCGCAGCTCCTCGGGCGGATCGAAGATGATGTCGGTGGTCGAGATATCGCCCTTGTAGACGTCGCGATTGACCGAAAAGCTGGTGGAGCCCCACTGATAGGGGATCGAATGCTTGCGGCCCGGATCAAACGGCACGTCCACCCATTGCGGCTGGATATTGGCGAAATTCTTCAGTTCGCCCGGCGCGATGTCGTCGAGCAGCCCCTCCCCGGCCATGATCTGCACCATGTAGTCGCCCGGCACCGCCACGTCGTAGGTCCCGAGCCCCCCGGCTTTCAGCGCCGCCAGCATGGCCTCGTTGGAATCGTAGGTGTCCATGGTCACCTCGACGTCGTATTGCGCGCTGAACTTGTCGAGCAGGTCCTGCGGGATGTATTCGAACCAGTGGTAGATCGACAGCTTGCCCTCGGCCTGCGCCGCGCCGCCGGTCATGGCCAGCGCCAGCGCCAGCGCCAGCGCCGAGGCGCCCGATTTCAAAACTCCGTTCATGATGCCTTCTCCTTGTTGGCTGTCTTGTTTCGCCGTCTTGCATGTCGCGCGTTTCATGGGCGCCCCCTCCCCCCGCGGCCCCGTCACCGGCCTTGCCGCGCCCCGATCCTGCCGACGACATAGGACACCGTGACGAACCCCACCGACACCAGCAGCATCAGCGTCGATATCGCCATGATGTTGGGCTTTATCCCCTGTTTCACCGACCCGAAAATCGCCGTGGGCAGGGTCTCGACCCCTGCGCCCTTGACGAAATTGGTGATGATGAAATCGTCGAGCGAGATGATGAAGGCCAGCAGGAACCCCGACACGATCCCCGGCGCCATCAGCGGCGCGAGGATCAGCCGGAACGCCTGCGCGCGGCTGGCGTAAAGATCCATCGCCGCCTGTTCGTAGACCGCCTCGACGCCCTGAAGCCGCGCCGCGATCGGCATGTAGGCGAAGGGGATGCAGAAGGTGATGTGGGCGATCAGGATCGACGCGTAGCCCCGCGTGAAGCCGATGGCGCTGAAGAAGATCAGCGTCGCCACGGCGGTGACGATCTCGGGCACCATCAGCGGCAGGTTGATCAGCGCGAAGCTCGCCGACTTGCCGCGGAAATCGCCGCCGCGCATCATCCCCACCGCCGCCGCGGTGGCGATGATGGTGGCCGCGGTCCCGGCCATGGCCGCGATGGACAGGGAATTCCACGCCGCGGCGGCGAATTTCTCGGCCTCCGGGCCGAAGAACACGTCGCCATACCATTTCAGGCTGAACCCGCCCCAGACGGTGATCGATCTGGATTCGTTGAACGAATAGACCATGACGATGATCAGCGGCGCATAGAGCAGCGCCAGGCACAGGATGGTCGCCGGGAAAAAACCGGGATAGCGGCGGATGTTGATCTTCGGGGCGGCCATGTCAGGCGCGCTCCCGTCCGGCGCGGGACTGCTGGCGCGCGTAGGCCATCAGCACCGCCAGCACCATGGACAGCAGGATCATCGCGGCGGCGGCCCCGAAAGGCCAGTTGCCGGCATTGCCCTTGAACTGCTCCTCGATCAGCGACCCGATCATGAAATTCTTCGCCCCGCCCAGCAGGTCGGGGGCGAGGAAGGCGCCCAGGCTGGGCACGAAGACCAGGATGCAGCCCGCGACGATCCCCGGCATGACCGCCGGCAGCAGGATCAGCCTGAGCGTGGTCCAGCGATCGGCGTAAAGATCCGCCGCCGCCTCGGACTGGGCGAAGTCGTAGCGTTCCACCGAGGCGTAGATCGGCAGCACCATGAAGGGCAGGTAGGAATAGAACAGCCCCAGCTGCACCGCCATGTTGGTGTTGATCAGATGGATCGGCGCGTCGATCAGCCCCGCCGCCATCAGCCATTCGTTGAGCGGCCCGGCGTCCCGGATCAGGAATTTCAGCGACACGGTGCGAATCAGCAGGTTGACCCAGTAGGGAATGGTGATCAGGAACAGCCACAGCGACCGGCTGCGCGTGGGCCGCGTGGCGATGAAGAACGCGGTGGGAAAGCCGATCAGCAGGCACAGCGCCGTCGCCACGCCCGCCTGCCAGATCGAGCGCGCGAAGATGGTGACGTAGGTCCATTCGAATTTCGGCGCCTCGTCGCCGAACAGCCCCCGGTCAAAGAAGAACCGGTCATAGGCGGCCAGCGAGAATTCCCAGATCACCCCGCCGCGAAATTCCTTGGTCAGGAACGAATACACCAGCATCAGCCCGACCGGCGCCACCAGAAACACCCCGATCACCAGCCAGGACGGCGCCAGCAGCCAGCCCCGGATCGCCGCGAACGTGCCCGGCGCCGCGCCGCGCGCCGGCTGTTCGCCCATGCCGCCCCCCGCCACCGGATCAGTCCAGCAGCAGGCGCGCCGCGCCCTCGTCGATGCGGAGCGCGGCGCGGTCGCCGGGGCGGAACGGCGCGCCGGCGCCATGGCCGTTCTGGGTGCGCGCCTTGATCAGCCCGCCGCCGTCCAGACGCAACAGATACTGGGTGTCGGTGCCCAGATACACCAGCCTTTCCACCGTGCCGAGAATGGCGTCGGGCGCCGCGCCGGGGGCGGCATCGGGGGCCGCGTCGGGCGCCGACAGCGCGATGCGTTCGGGACGGATCGACAGATGCCCGGTCTCGCCCGCCCGCGGCGATCCGGCCGCCGCGCACAGGATCGCCGCGCCCCCGGCCATGCGGCACAGGCTGCGCCCGCCCGCGGCGCCGGGGGTTGCCACGGTGACGTCGAGCAGGTTGGTCTCGCCGATGAAATCCGCCACGAAGCGGTTGTCGGGGGTTTCGTAGATCTCGTGCGCGGCGCCGACCTGCTGCACCTCGCCGGCGCTCATCACCGCGATGCGATCTGACATGGTCAGGGCTTCTTCCTGATCATGGGTGACGAACACGAAGGTGATGCCGGTTTCCTCCTGAATGCGCTTCAATTCCACCCGCATGGCCTGGCGCAGCTTCAGATCCAGCGCCGACAGCGGTTCGTCCAGCAGCAGCACCTTGGGCCCCGGCGCCATGGCGCGGGCCAGCGCCACGCGCTGCTGCTGTCCGCCGGACAGCTGATGCGGCCTGCGCTCCGCCAGATCCTGCATCTGCACCAGATCCAGCATCTCGCCAACGCGCGCGGCGATCTCGGCGCGGGATTTCTTCAGCATCCGCAACCCGAAGCCGACATTCTGCGCCACGCTCATATGCGGGAACAACGCGTATTGCTGGAACACGGTGTTCACCGGGCGGCGATTGGGGGGCAGGGTCTCGATTTCCTCGCCATAAAGAAAGATCGCGCCCGCGCTCACGGTCTCGAACCCGGCGATCAGGCGCAGCAGCGTGGTCTTGCCGCAGCCCGAGGGCCCCAGCAGGGTGAAGAATTCATTGTCGCGGATTTCCAGGCTGACCTTTCGCAACGCCGTCACCTGCCCGTAGCGCTTCACCGCGTCGCGCACCTCGACGGCCGTCATCGCGCCGCTGTCCGTCATGCAGTCCCCCCGCCGGATATCCCGATTCCGTTCCACTGGGATCATGCAGTTTCCTTTCGCGAGAAACTACTGTTTACCTTTGTCAGGCTTAGGAAGCGCCTAACCGCGCCCGGGACAAGGACCGCCATGACCGCCGCCGACATCCTCGATCGCCTGATCGGCTTTCCCACGATCAGCCGCGAGTCCAACCTGGCGCTGATCGACTATGCCCGCGATCTGCTGGCCGGGGTCGGGGTGCGATCGACGCTGATCCATGACGCCACCGGCCAAAAGGCCAACCTCTACGCCACCATCGGCCCCGCCGACCGGGGCGGGGTGATGCTGTCGGGTCACACCGACGTGGTGCCCGTGGACGGGCAGGACTGGCGCGCGCCGCCGTTTCGCATGACCGCGCGGGACGGGCGGCTTTACGGGCGCGGCGCCTGCGACATGAAGGGGTTCGTCGCCTGCGCGCTGGCCGCCGCGCTGCGCGCCGCGAAGATGGACCTGAAAACCCCGCTGCATCTGGCGCTGTCCCATGACGAGGAAATCGGCTGCGTCGGCGTGCGCCGCCTGATCGACATGCTGGAAGCCGCCCCCATCCGCCCGGCGCTTTGCATCGTCGGCGAGCCCACCGGCATGGCGGTCGCCGCCGGCCACAAGGGCAAGACCGCCGCCCGCGCCGTCTGCACCGGGCGCGAGGGCCATTCCGCGCTTGCCCCGCTGGCGCTGAACGCGCTGCATCTGGGCTGCGATTTCGTCGCCGAACTGCGCGCCATGCAGGCCGGGCTGGCGGCGACGGGCGCCCGGGACGGCGATTACGACATCCCCTATTCCACGATCCACGCCGGGGTGATGCGGGGCGGAACCGCGCTCAACATCGTGCCCAATCGCTGCGAGGTGGATTTCGAGATCCGCAACCTCGCCGCCGACGACCCCGGCGCGCTGATGGATGAATTGCGCGCGGCCGCCGCGCGGATTTCGCGCCGGGCGCAGGACACGGCCCCCGAGGCGGGGATCGCCATCGACCTGACGAACGCCTATCCGGGGCTCGACACGCCAAAGACCTCGGCGGCGGTGGCGTTCGTGACATCCCTCACCGGGGCCAACGGCGCGATCAAGGTGGCGTTCGGGACCGAGGGCGGGCTGTTCGCGCAGCGCCTCGGCCTGCCGGTGGTGGTCTGCGGGCCGGGCGACATGGCCCAGGGGCACAAGCCCGACGAATACGTGACCGAGGCCCAGCTCGCCCGTTGCGACGCCATGATGGATGCGCTCCTGACGCGGCTGGCCGCGGGTCTCTAACCCGCCAGCGGCGCCAGCCCCGGGATGCCGGCGTCGCTGACCATCTCGCGGCAATGCGCCTCGAAAGCCCGCAGCACGCCGGTCTGGCGGGCGCGCGCCGGACTCGCCAGGCCCATCTTCATGGGCCGGACATCGCCGTCGAGCGGCACGCAGACCAGCGGCTTGCCGTCGGGCGACAGGTCGGCGCGGGTCTTGATGTTGGCCAGCGCGTAGCCAAAGCCGTTGGCCACCATGGATCGCATCACCGCCATGTCGCCGGTGCGTTCGCCGATGCGCGGGCGCAGGCCCCGCTTGCGAAAGATCGACAGGAAATATTCGCGGCTCAGCGGCAGGTCCAGCAGCACCAGCGGATCGTCGAGCAGGTCCTCGGGCGTCACCGAGCCGCGCCCCGCCAGCCGGTGCCCCGCGGGCAGCATGGCGTAGGGGGGCAGCGAGGCCAGCGGCGCGAAATTCAGCTCCGGCGAGATATCCAGGTCATAGGTCAGCGCCACGTCGATCTCGCCGCGCAGCAGCATGTCGAGCAGCGCCCCCTGATGGGTCTCGCATTGATGGATGCGGACCTCCGGATGCGCGGTCTCGAAGGCCTTGCGCAGCTCCGGCAGCACGAATTGCGCGAAGGTCAGCAGGCAGCCGATGCCGAACGGCCCGCGCACCCGCTCGGCGATGTCGGCGGCGATGTCGCGCAGGCCCTCGGCCTCCTGCAGCAGTTTCTGCGCCGCGAGGAAAAACCGCCGCCCGCCGGCGGTCAGCGACAGCCCGTGGCTGTGGCGGCGCACGAAGAACTGCACGCCGAATTCCTGTTCAAGCTGGGTGACGGCGGCGGAGATCGAGGGCGGCGAGACGTTCACCCGCTCGGACGCCTGCACGATGCTGCCCGCCTCGCCGATGGCGACCAGGTATTCGAGCTGCCGGAATGTGAAGCGCAATGCCATGGCGGCGATACTGTCCCGGCGGCGCGCATCAGGCAATAGCGCGCTATTGGTCGCCGGGCACCCCGTAGGAGGGCGCCTCGCGCGGGTCCAGCGCCCGCGTCACATAGGCGTCGAGCTGGGGCAGATAGCGGGTCCAGAGCGCCGCGAGCCCGGCGACCGGGCAGTCGTCGGACCAGTCGACGCGCAGGTCGGCCACCGGCCAGGCGACCCTGTCCACCAGCATCATGCCCGCCGAATGCACCGGCCCGGCCTCGCCCCCCGCCGCCAGCGCCGCGCCCATGACATGGATCAGCCGATCGCCGAGACGCCCGCCCGACGCCGCGAACGCATCGACCATGGCCTGCGCAACCCCGGGATCGGCCAGCAGATTGCCGCCGCAGGCGACGTTTTCGCCCCGGGCCTCGGCCCAGATCCCGAGCGCGTTTGCGCCGGAATGGATCGCCGATTCGCCGCGCGCGTCCACCGCCAGCACCTGCCGATGCGCCATGTGCCCGCCGGTGCGGCGCAGGATCGCCACCGCCTCGGGCGCGTCGGCGCCCAGCGCCATCAGGTCAAGCGCCCGCGCCCCCAGCGCCGGGTCGGTGACGTTCTGGCTTGCGACGGCGCCGACGCCGGCGCGCGCATGGGCGCAGCGCGCCGCGACGGCGGGCGAGGACGACGCCACCGCCACCCCGAACATGCCGGTCTCCGCGCAGCGCGCGACGATGGAAAAGGTCATGTCACGGGCCCCTTGTTCGCCGGATCTTCGGGCAGCAGATGTTCGGGGATCACCGCGGTGGCGTCGATCTCCACCAGCCAGTCGGGGCGGGCCAGCGCCTGCACCACCAATCCTGTGCAGACCGGATGCACGCCGCGGATATGTTCGCCCATGGCGCGATACACGTCCTCGCGGTGGCGGATGTCGGTGATGTAGACCACCAGCTTGACCAGATGCTCCATGGTCCCGCCGCATTCGCCGATCAGCTGGCGGATGTTGGCCATCACCTTGCGGGTCTGCTCGGCGGGGTCGTGGCTGTCGATGTTGCGCGCGTCATCCAGGTTCTGCGGGCACTGGCCGCGCAGAAATACCGTGACGCCGCGCGCGATCACCGCCTGGCACAGGTCGTTGTCGAGCCTTTGTTCGGGATAGGTGTCGCCGGTGTTGAACGGGCGAATGCGCAGATGTTTCACGTTTCAGCTCCCCTTGATCGGACGCCGGGCCGAATGCCCCGGCGCGCCTTCAGTCGCCCTGGTCCTCTGGCGATGCGTCTTCGGCCCGGAGCCGCGCGGAAGGACGGTATGCCAGATACTTGCGTTGCGTGGCGATATGGTCCGCCAGATGCCTGGCGTCATGCCACACCCCCCAGATGAAACTGGACCCCCGCCGCGACAGCCAGGGCAGCCCCAGAAAATAGACGCCGGGCACGGCCGAAACGCCGCGATTGTGCTTCGGCTTGCCGTCTTTGTCGAACGCATCGACCTTCAACCAGCTGAAATCAGTGTCAAAACCCGTTGCCCAGACGATCGAGGACACCCCGGCCTCCGCCAGATTCAACTGCAGAATCGGATCGGTCATGCAGTCCGGGTCCGGGTCGATCCTGCGGGCGTCGGGCTCCTGCGGAAAGTCGAGACCATTGCGGGCGATGTAGGCGTCGGCCTGATCCAGCAGCGACCGGTGACTGGCATCCCCCCGGGCGATATTGTCCGCAAGATCCAACGCGAAGGCCATTGCGCCGGCATTGAAGGATTTCGTCCTTCCGACAAGCGTGACGCCCTGCGCGGCAAGACGTCGGAAGTCGACCGTATGGCCGCCGCGGGCGCCGCTCACCGAGATCGTGACATGCGCCGCGTCCGGCGTCATGGCCTCGGCGTCCCACATGCCGAGAACCCCCAGCCACCAGACGAAGTCACGCCCGCGATAGGATCGAAAAGGACGATCATGCGGGCCGACGGAAAGGTAAACGCGCTTGCCCGCACGCTGGAGTTCGTCGGCGATCTGCACGCCCGAGGACCCCGCCCCGACCACCAGCGCCGCGCCTGCGGGCAACTGAGCGGGATTGCGGTAGGCGCTGGAGTGGATCTGCGCGAATCCCGCATCGTCAGGAACGATGGCCGGGATCACCGGGCGTTGGAAAGGGCCGGTGGCGGACACCACGTTGTCGGCTTCCATCACGCCATCCGACGTTTCAACGCGGAATCCGGGCCGGCCTGCGATTTTCTGCACCTCCGTCACCTCCGCCCCGCAGCGGATGGGCGCATTGATCTTTTCCGCATACTCGACGAAATAATCCGCTATCCGTTCCTTGGAGGCGAAGGCGTCGGGATCGAGGTCGGAGAATTCCAGCCCCGGAAACCGGTCATGCCAGGCCGGACCGTTGGCAACCAGAGAATCCCATCTTTCAGAGCGCCAGCGGTCGGCGATTCGCCGCCGCTCCAGAACCAGGTGATGCACGCCGCACTTGCTCAGATGCTCGCTCATCGCCAGGCCGGCCTGGCCGCCGCCAACGACGAGCACGCCAATTTTTTCAATGGACATTTCCGGACCCTTTTCTGGCTTTTCGGGCATTCTGGCGGATGCACCGGACCTGCAGGCGTTGATCTGACCCATCGGCGGGCATGCGGGCCTTGTCGACGATCGGCTTGACCGATGGCTGCGCGCAAGTGTCAGCCGCGCCGCGGCGCGGGGTAAAGAAAGGCTTGGCGTGGTTTGAATTAGGGAGAGGCTAATTCAGGGGGCCGGGGCGGGGCGCTGCAACACGCAAAAGGCCGGCCCCGTCGGGGGCCGGCCCATGTCGTCGCCTGGCGGCGGAACAATTGGAGCGGGCGATGAGATTCGAACTCACGACCCCAACCTTGGCAAGGTTGTGCTCTACCCCTGAGCTACGCCCGCGTCCTGTGAGGCGGGTATATATAGGAACCGATTGCGAGCGCAAGAGCGAAATGCCCCGCCCCGCCCCGCCGCCCCGGGCGCGTTGACAACCGCCCACCCGCTCGCCAGAACGGGGCGTTGAAGGCGCGCCGCGCAGGCGCGCGCCCTGCGGACCGACGCCGTCGCCCGCCGCTCAGGACGGACCGGATCCCATGCGCATCTTCTTTCTCACCTTCGAATTTCCGCCCCGCTTCGGCGGCGGGCTGGCCACCTATCTGGATCAGGTCTGCCGGCTCTACGCCGGGCGCGGCGACGAGGTGACGGTGATCTCCGCCGAACAGGGGCTGCCCGAACCCGAAGTCGAGGACCGCCTCGGCGACGGCGTGCGGGTGATCCGCTTCAACACCGGGCAGACCCCGCGATACGGCGAATTCGGCCACTGGCCGGCGCTGGCCGTGGACATCGCCGAGCGCGCCGCAGCCATCGCCAGGCGCGACGGCGCGCCCGACCTGATCGAGACCCCCGACGGATTCGGCATCGGCTACATGGCGATGCAGCGCCGCCTGACGCTGGATCCGGCCTTCGCCGGCGTCCCGGTGGTCTGCGTCGCCCACACGCCGACCTACCTGATCGACCGGCTCAACGATCAGCCCACCCACCAGCTGCCGGTCTACTGGCAGGGGGTGATGGAGAAATTCTCGCTGCTCGCCGCCGACGCGGTGGTCAGCCCCAGCCAGGCGCTGATCGACCGTCTGGAGGCGGATCTGGGCAAGCCGCTGAACGCCCGCATCATCCGCAACCCCTACGCCCTGCCCGACGCGCCGCTGCAGGCGGGGGGCGAGGCCGACCATTTCTACATGGCCTCGCGGCTGGCCTACTGGAAAGGCGCCGAACACCTGCCCCGCATCTTCCAGCGCGCCTGGGCCGACGGGCTGGACGCGAAGCTGAAGCTTTACGGCGGCGACACCGATTTCACGCCCGCCGGCATGAAGATGTCCGAGCATCTGAAAACCCGCTTCGCCGCCGACATCGCCGCCGGCAGGCTCGAACTCTGCGGCGCCGCGCCGCGCGGGGACATCGACGCGGCGGCCAAATCCGCCTACGCCCAGATCCACCCCTCGCTGTTCGACAATTTCCCCTATTCGGTGATCGAGAGCATGGCCGCCGGACAGGTGACGCTGGTCAACGCGGCGGGCGGGCACACCGAAATCCTGCGCGGCGGCGACGCCGTGGTCATGGACGTGACCGACATCGAAGCCGCCGCGCAAACCGTGCGCGACCTCGCCGCCATGCCCGCCGCGGCGCGCCGCGCCATGGGCGAGGCGGCGCGCGAGACCATCCGCCAGGCCTGCGATCCGGACGATTTCTACGAGTCCAAGCAAGACCTGTATTCGGAGCTGATCGCGCGCAAGGCGGGCCGCAAGTCGTTCCCCTTCATCGCCGGGCCCGAGACCAAGACGACGGCGCTGCGCGACACGGGGGAGCCGGGTCTGCTGTCGGTGGTCATCCCCTATTACAACATGCAGGATTTCATCGACGAGACGCTGGAATCGGTCTTCGCCTCCACCTACGCGCCCATCGAGGTGGTGCTGGTCGATGACGGCTCCCCCGCCGAGGCCGCAAAGGCCAAGCTGCTGGAACTGGAGGCGAAATACGCCGACCGCCGGTTCCGGACGCTGCGCGGCCCCAATCAGGGCGTCGCCGGGGCGCGCAACACCGGGGCCGAGGCCGCAAGCGGCGCGCTGATGGCGCTGCTCGACGCCGACGACGTGGTGACGCCGGATTACTACCGCCAGGCCGTGGCGATCCTGGAGACCTATGACAATGTGGGGTTCGTGGGCTGCTGGAACGAGGATTTCCGCGATTCCGACGGCAAGACCATTCGTCTCTGGTCCACGTGGAATCCCGAACCGCCCAGCCAGCTGATCTTCAATCTCACCAATTGCCAGGGGCTGATCTACTGGCGCGCGGCGTTCCTTCAGGCCGGGCGCCATGACGGGTCGCTGCGGATGTTTCTGGATGATTGGGACTCGACCATCTCGCTGCTGGCGGCGGGGTATCGCGGGGCGATGATCCCGGCGCCGCTGTTTCGCTACCGCATCCGCGACGAATCCATTTTCCGTTCGAAACGCGGGCTGTGGGAGGTGAATTACGAAAAGATCGCCCTGAAGCACCGGGATTACTACAACATGTTCGGGGCGGAGATCGCCGCCTTTCTCAACGCCAACGGCCCCAACGTCAATTACCACATCCCCGGCCTGCCTCCCGGCCGCCCCGAGGCCCCGGCGCAGATGGAAAACTGGCTCGCCAAGGCGCATGAGCTGAAATACCTCGGCATGCTGCGGCATTTTTCGAATTTCCTCGCCTACACCCGGCTGGGGCGGTTCATCCGCACCAACCGCATGGCGAAACGGCTGCTGGAACGCATTTTCTGATCCTTTGAACCGGGTTTGCGAACCGGGCTGGCGAACCGGGTTTGCGGGGCCCCGCCCCGCGCGATCCATGTTGCGACGCGGCGCCAGCGGCGGCGCATTCGCCGCCGGCAGGGTTGATGTTGCGGCACGGCGCCCGTATGTGCGTGCAGCGACAGGCAGCATCATGACCGGAGGGCGCCTCATGGCCCGGCTGAGACCTCCCCCGAATTACCTGATCGAACGCTACAGGGGCTGGAAGGCCACGCGCTTCGACGACAACCGCGCCTGGTATGCGCGGCTTGCCCAGGACGGCCAGCGCCCGCGCGCCATGCTGCTCAGCTGCTGCGACAGCCGGGTGGACACGGTGGCCATGTTCGGGGCGGAACCCGGGGATCTCTACATCCTGCGCAACGTCGCCAACCTGGCGCCGCCCTTCAAGCAGGATCAGGACCACCACGGCACCTCGGCGGCCATCGAACACGCGGTGAACTGGCTGAAAGTCGCCCATATCGTGGTCATCGGCCATTCCGATTGCGGCGGCATCGCCGCCTGCCACGACATGTGCGCCGGCGAGGCGCCTGAGCTGGAGGAATCCACCAGTTTCATCGGCCGCTGGATGGACATCCTGCGCCCCACCTACGAGGAACTGGCCGGCGAATTCCCCGAGGACCGCGCCACGCGCCTGCGCATGTTCGAACAGCGCGCGGTGACGACCTCGCTCAACAACCTGCTGACCTTCCCCTTCGTCGCCGACGCGGTGGCGCGCGGCGCCCTGACCCTGCATGGCGGCTGGATCGACATCGCCGAGGGCCGCCTGCACGGCTACGACGCGGACAGCGGCGGTTTTCGCCCGGTCTGACCTCGCCTTGCCGCGGGCGCGCGCCCTGTCGGCGCCCGCCTCCGGCCGGACAATTCAAAAACAGCGGATCTCGCCGACCGCCTGCGCGCGGCGCAGATTGGTGACCGCCGCCTTGGCCGGCTCGGCGGTGCGAAAGATCGCCATGCGCTCGCCGCTGCCCTGACGCATGGACAGCACGGTTTCCGCGTCCACGTAATCCTCATAGGGCAGGATCGAGGCGATCACGTCGATGGAGCACGAACAGCGCGACAGCATTTCCCGGGTCTGGCCGTTGGCGGCCATGCAGCCGAACACGTAATCCGCCCGCGCCTCGGTGGGGAAATCGTTGAGCACCGGCACGCTCTGGGCCTGCGCGGCGCCGCCCGCCAGGGCCAGCGCCAGAATACCAGCAACCACGCGCATGTCAGCCGCCCTCCCTGATCTCGATCAGCTTGATTTCCTCGCTGAAGGCCAGCGCGCCGTCCGGCCCGGGCCGCGTCGCCGCCGAGAAGCGCAGGAAACCGCCCGGCGCCGCATCGGACATGACGAATCGCAGTTCCAGATCGGCGAATTCGCCCATGCGCGCGCGGTTCTTGTCCCCGGCGAAGGGGCGGAACACGATTTCCTCTCCCGGCGCCGACTGGCCGGCGAATTCCGTCGACACCGCGACGATCTCGCCGCCGTTGCGCAGCGAATCCTTCATCCGGTTGCGGATGTAGAACGGGCTGCCCCCGGTCATGCGCGCCATGGCCCGCAAGCTCGATTCCAGAAACGTCGGCAGCATCGGGTTGCCCACGGACACCGGAAACGGATGCAGTTCGCGCAGCCGCCCGCCGGAGGTCAGCTTCAGCACCGCCTCCGGGGCGCCGGCGGCGTCGTTGCGGATGGTCAGCGCGATTTCGCCGTCCTCGATGGGGCGCAACCGCTCGTCGCCCCCGGATCCCGAACGGCTGTGGGCGTAGATCAGCGAGGTTCCCGACGCCAGCGTCGCCAGCGACCCTTCGGCGAAGATGCGCTCGCTCGCCGGTCCGGCGAACGCGCCCCCCGCCGATCCCGGGGCCAATCCCATGGCGAGGCCCCCCGCCAGCAGCGCCGCTGTCGCGGCCCGTTTGAAGCTAGTCATCGAGCGTCTCCGTCAACATGAACCCCTTTCCTCTTATCGTGCGGATGCGCGCGCCGAAATCGGACATTGGCGCCAGCTTGCGCCGCAGATAGCCGACATAGACATCGACGACGTTTTCCGACGAACCGCCTTCGGCCTTCCACAATGCATCGAAAATCTCGCCGCGGCTGAGCACATGTTCGCGATGCGTCATCAGGAACACCAGCAGATCGCCCTCGCGCTCGGTCAGGCTGACCGTCCTGCCGCCCCCCGATTCGCCGCCCGAAACCCCGCGGGTCTCCGGGTCGTAGGTCAGGCGGGCGCCGGCGCGGCGGGCGGATCGCGACGCGGCGCGGCGCTGTTCCTGCACGCGCAGGCGGGTCACCAGCTCGGCGAATTCGAACGGCTTGGCGATGTAATCGTCGGCCCCCGCCGCCAGCCCCCGGGCGCGGTCCTCGACCCCGGACAGGGCGCTCAGCATGATGATCGGCAGGTCGAGCCCGGCGCGGCGCATCTCGCGCACCAGATCGTCGCCGCGATCGGCGCCCAGCATCACGTCGACGATGGCCGCGTCGCAGCCCTCGCCCAGCGCCGCCAGCGCCCCGGCGGCGTCATGGGCGACCACCGGGACGTAGCCCTCGCGCGCCAGCCCGCGCGACAGCGCCGAGGCGATGTCGCCGTCATCCTCCGCAATCAGCACCCGGGCCATCCGATCACCCATCCGCGACATGCGCCTTCGCCGCGCCCGCGTCCTTGTCGATCCCCGCCCCGGCATCCGCCGCCGGCAGGGTCAGCGCCGCCTGCGCCCCGCGCCCGCCGGCCGCGCCGCCGGCGGGCGGGCGCGGGGCCGGGCTTTGCAGCGTCACCGCGCCATCCTGCCGCTGCGCCACCCAGGCCGCAAGCGCCAGCCCGACGCCGAACCCGGTCCCGGCGCCTTCGCGGGCGCCGCGCGCGAATCGTCCGAACACCCGCGCCGAATCGCCCTCCGCCAGCCCCTCGCCCTCGTCGGTGACGCTCAGCGTCGCGACCCCGTCCGCCGCCGCGGCGGCGATCTCGATGACGCCGCCCTCGGGGGAATGGCGGATGGCGTTCTCGATCAGCCCGCCCGCCACCTGCCGGCACCAGTCGGCGTCGCCCAACGCCCATGCCGGGTCGAGCCGCGCGGTCAGGGTCAGGCGGCGCTGACGGGCCAGCGGCGCCGCGTCGGCCATGGCGTTTTGCGCCGCCGCCGCCAGGTCGAAGGGCGCGACGGTCAGTTCGATCTGCCCGGTTTCCGAGCGCGCCACGCGCAGCATGTCGTCGATGCGCCGGTTGAGCCGCACCGCCCGCGAACGGATGATCCCCAGCGACGCGGTCAGTTCCGCCGGGTCGGCGCGGGCGCCCAGCCCCAGTTCGGATTCCGCCAGGATCACCGTCAGCGGCGTGCGCAGCTCATGCCCCACATCGGCGAAGAACCGCCGCCGCTCGGCGTCGATGCGCGACAGGCGGTCATTGGCCTCGGACAATTCGCCGGTGCGCCGCGCCACGGTGTCGTTGAGCCGGGCGCGGTCCTCGTCCACCGCGTCAGAACGCCGTTTCAGCCGCGCCGCCATGCGGTTGATGGCGCCGAACAGCCGGCCCAGCTCGTCGCGCTGCGCCGCCGGCAGCGCCACGGCGAAATCGCCGCGCCCGACGCCTTCGGCGGCCTGCTCGGCCAGCCCCAGCCGCGCGATCAGCGGCCGGATCAGCAGCATGTGGAACAGGATCACCAGGGTCAGCGCCGCCAGCCCGGCGCCCAGCGCCAGCCACAGCATCCAGCGGCGCAGATCCGCGACGCTGGCGGCGGCGGCGTCGCGGTTGCGCCTTTCCTCGGCGATGGCGGCGTTCAGCAGCGGCGAAAACCTGACCGCGAACCCGTCCAGCGCCGCGCGCAGCGCCGATTGCGACCGCGCCGCGCGCACCGCGCCGTCGAAATCCGCGAACCGGGCCCGCATCCGCGCCAGCGACAGCGAACGCGCGGCGCGGCGCATCTGCGCCAGATCGCCTTCGCCCGCGTCCGGGGCGGCGCGGTCGGGCGACGCCCCGCCCGCCGCCAGCGCCCGCTCGATGCGCGCAAAAGCGTCGGCGACCATCCCGGCGCTCGATCGCAGCCGCGCCGCGCCGGCGCCCGGCCCCCCGGCGTCCAGCCCCAACCCCCCCGCCGAATCCCCCGCCGAATCCCCCGCCGCCTCCACCGCGATCACCGCGTAATCGCCGATGCGCGCCGACAGCGCCGACAGCAGGTCCATGCGTTGCTGCGCCGCGCCCGACTGTTCGATCCGGCGCACGGTTTCCGCCGCGCCCCAGGCCGCCAGCAGCGCCGCGAAGATCGCCACCAGCGCGATCGCGCCGGCGCCCGCGATCAGGCGAAAGCGCAAGCTGGCCGGGGCGGCGATCACAGCGCCGCCAGACAGCGCCAGGTGATCAGCGATCGCAGCTCCCGCGCCTCCACCGGCTTGGCCAGCAGGTCCACGCCCATGGCCCGCGCCTGCCCGGCCAGCGATTCGCTGCGATCCGCGGTCACCACGATGGCGGGCAGCTTCGCCCCCCAGGCGGCGCGCAGCGCGGCGATCGAGCGCAACCCGGTGTCATCGCCGTCCAGATGATAGTCGGCGATGATGATGTCCGGCGGCAGCCCCAGGTCGTTGAGCGCCGCCGCGGCCTCGTCGGTCGCGGCCGCGGGGACCACGCTGGCGCCCCAGCGCTCCAGGGTCTTGGTCATGGCGAACAGCACTTCGGGTTCGTTCTCGATCACCACCGCGATCAGGTTGGGGATCACCGCGCTTTGCGCGCTTTCATCCTCGGGCGCGGCGTCCGGCGCCGGACCGGGCGCGCGCCGCGTGATCGGCGCCTCCACCGCGAACACCGACCCCGACCCGGGGACCGAGCGCAGCGACAGCGGGTGATCCAGCAGCTTGCAGGCGTGCTTGACGATCGACAGGCCCAGCCCCATGCCGCGGATCTCGTTGTCCTGATCCAGCCGCTGGAATTCCTCGAACACCCGCTGCTGGTCCTCGGGCTTCATGCCGGGGCCGGTGTCCCAGACCTCGAAGCGCAGCGCGTCGCCGCGCCGGCGGCAGCCCACCAGCACCGCGCCGTGGCTGGTGTATTTCACCGCGTTGGCCACCAGATTCTGGGCGATGCGGCGAAAATAGCGCGGGTCCGAGCGGATCCACAGCCCCGAGGGCCGGATCCGCAGCCGCAGCCCCCGCGCCGCGGCCAGCGGCTTGAATTCCTGGTCCAGCGGGTCGAGAATGTCCGACAGCGGAAAATCCGACAGCGTGAACTCCGCGCCGCCGGCGTCCAGAAGCGAAATCTCCAGCAGCGCCTGCAACAGCGTCTCCACCGAATCGAACGCCCCGGCGATGCGCGACGTCACCTCCGCCTGCGCCCGGCCCATGGGCATCTCGCCGAGGGTCGAGATGAACAGCTTGGCGGCGTTCAGCGGTTGCAGCAGGTCATGGCTGGCGGCGGCGAGAAATCGGGTGTTGGAGCGCTTCGCCGCCTCGGCGGCCTCCTTGGCCTCGCGCAGCGCCTGTTCGGTCAGTTCGCGCTGGGCGTTTTCGCGGGTCAGGGCCTCGTTGGCGGCGGTCAGTTCGGCGGTGCGTTCGGCCACCCGCTGCTCCAGGGTCTCGTTGGCGCGGCGCAGCGCCCGCGTCGCCATGCGCTTGGCGGTGACGTCGGTGAAGCTGGCCACGAAGCCGCCGCCGGGCATGTGGCGCAGGCTGACATCCATCACCGCCCCGTCGCCGCGATGGAATTCCGCCGAGACCGGCGCCCGCGACCCCGGCCGCGCCAGCCAGTCGCGCAGGTCCAGCGGCGATTGCACGCCGCGCACGATGCCGTTGCGGAACACGTAATCGACCATCTGCGCCAGGTCGGCGCCGGTCTTGGTCAGGTCGTAGGGCAGGCTCAGCAAATCCCGGAACCGGGAATTGCACGCCGCCAGCCGCTGATCCGCGTCGAAGGTGCAGACCCCCTGGCTCAGATGGTCCATGGTGGCGCGGGCGATGCGGTCATGTTCGTCGATGATCTTGTCGCGTTCGCGCCGCTGCTGGCGAATCATGGCGGTGATGTCGGTCTGCAGCACCGCCGTGGCCCCGGTGGCGGTGCGCCGTTCCGAGACCTGGATCCAGCGATCCTCGGACAGTTCCACGGTGAAGGTGGCGTGGGGCTTGCGGTGCATGTTCTCGCGAAACGCCGCCCAGTCGCGCGGGGTCTGGCCCTCGGGCAGCACCAGATCCCGGCTGACCGACAGGCGGCGCGCGTATTCGGCGAAATCCAGCCCCGGCCCGACGCTGCGCGACACGTCCGAGAACAGCGACCGGAAGCGGGTGTTGCAGATCACCAGCCGGTCGTCGGGATCGAAGAAGGCGAACCCCTCCTGCACCGCCTCCAGCGCGTCGGCGAGATAGGTGCGCGCCTGCACCGCATCGCCATGGGCCTGCTTGAGCCGCGAATTGGACAGGCTGAGGTCATGCAGCGCGCCCTGCAGGTCGTTGGTGCGGGCCCGCACCTCGCCCTCCAGCGCGATCGCGGTCTGGAACAGCGCGAAGCCCGATCCCGAGATGTCCGTGGCGCGTTCCACCCGCGCCATCAGCGCCTGGTTGATCTTGCGCAGCTTGCGGTTCTGGGTCTCGATCGAATCGCGCTGCAGGGTCACCGTCCCGCGCCCCCCCGCCCGGCGGCGCGCCCCCCCGCCGGCGCGTCCGGTTCATGCAGCGCCATGCCGACGAAAGTCTGGTTCACATGCATGCCGTGATACTGTTCGCCATAGGTGGAAAAGCCGATCACCCGGTTGCGGCTCAGCAGGTCGGACACCGCGTGGTATTTCTTCTGCATCTCGGCCTCCAGCCGGCGCAGGATGCAGTCGAATCCCAGCACCAGCGCCGGAGGGCCCATATCGCGCCGCAGGCGCGACAGCTCGCCGTCCAGATGCGTGACCATGTCCTGGGCGCGGCCCACGGCCATCACCAGCCCCTCGTCGATGGCGCACAGGAAGCTCAGCGCGTTGTCGTCCTCGACCTTCTGGATGGCGCGCACGTGATAGGCGCCCCCGACTTTCACCAGCATGGGGTTGGTGGCGAAGACGAAAGGCGACAGCGCCTCGACCGCGCAGCCGACGTGGCGGGCGTATTCCTCGGCCGCCGGCTCGGCGTCGAATTCGCGCACCAGCCGACGCGCGGGGTCGGCCTCGGTGACCACCATCCGCCGCTCGGTGGGCAGGAAATGATCGAAGCGCAATTCGGTGATGCGGTAGTCGGTTTCCACCAGCGCCAGCAGCGCCGCGTCGGAATGGAACCTGCCGCCCTGCAGCACATAGGTCTGCCCGAAGGCCAGCCCGTCCCCGGCCGAGCCCCCCAGCACCGGGATCGGCGCCAGCCCCGGCTCCAGCGCCGACAGCACCGCCTCCTCCTGCCGGCTCATGCCGTCGGTGAGCAGCAGCGCAAAGCGCCGCCAGCCCTCGGTCTCGCCGAATTCGCCGACCAGTTCGCGGCATTCGCCGACCCGGTCATGGATGGAGAATTTCGACAATCCATCCAGCAGCAGCGTGGAAAACCGGAAATGCCGGCGCGGAAAGGCGATCCCGGTCAGGGTGCCGGTCTCGTAGCCCAGCGCGGTGATCTCGCCCGCCGTGGTGCAGCCGATCACCGGCGTGTTTCCAAAGCTTTCCGCCAGCGCCGGGGCCAGCGCGTCGATGTCGTATTCCGGCGACACGAACACCATCACCGCCGCCGCGCCGCCGCCGCCGCCGCCGCTCTGGCGCCCCAGATCGGCGGCGGCGGCCCGCCGGGGGGTGCGCCCCGACCCCCCCCGGGGCCGCG